>NZ_JBYQMI010000003.1:0-128357 GCF_057834385.1 Streptomyces sp. GL_141 | reverse complement strand
GGAGCGGGTACCCAGGCGCTGCGCGCCTGGGACGGAAGCGCCTCGCTGCGCTCGGCGAGGGCCGCTTCGCGGCCAGGGCCCCCTCCTTCGGAGGGGGTCTCCCTCCGCTTCGCTTCGGGATGGGGGCCGTTGGCCCCCTATGGGTACCCAGGCGCTGCGCGCCTGGGATTGAAACGCCTCGCTGTGCTCGGCGAGGCCCGCTTCGCGGGCCAGGGCCGCCTCCTTCGGAGGGGATGCCTTTGCTTCGCTCAGGCATAGGGGCCAACGGTCCCTATGGGTTCCCAAGCGCTGCGCGCTTGGGACTGAAGCCCCTCGCTGCGCTCGGGGGCTGCTTTGCAGCCAGAATCTCCTCCTTCGGAGGAGATGTCTCTCTGCTTCGCTCCGGGATAGGGGCCGTTGGCCCCGACGGGTACCCGAGTGCTGGGTGCTCGGCGAGGGCTGCTTTGCAGCCCAAAGGGCCCTTCTTGGAAGGGGGGATCCCTCCGCTTCGCTTTGGAATGGGGGGTTGACAGTCCCCATTGGTACTCGGGCGCTGCGCGCCTGAGACTGAAGCGGAGTATTGCGCTAGCCGAGGAACGCTCAGTGGCCTAGGGCCTCCTCCTTCAGAGGAGGTACGCCGGCGCGAAGCGCAGGTGGGGGCTAGTGGCCCCTATGAGTATCCAAGGGCTGTGGGCTTCGGACCGAGTCGCCTTATTACGCTGGGTAGGGCCCGTTCTGAGGCCTAAGGACCCTTCTACGGAGGGGGTATCTCTCAGCCTCGCTCCGGAATAAGAACCCTTGACTCTTACCGGTACCCAAGCGCTATGCGCTTGGGACGTAGCGCACCGCTTAGCAAGGCTCAATGGGGAGGTTTCGCAGCCCAAGACCTCCCTGAAGGAGATACTCCACCGCTTCGCTTCCGAGTAGAAACCATGCTGTGTTTGAGCGAGAACCTTCCGGGCCTGGCTTCTCAGGTTCTCCTTCACAAGCAAAAACTGTTCGGGGGCACCAGAAACTCGTCATCAGGTGAGACCTCTTTGCCTTGCTCCAAAGGCAAGACCGGAGAATCGACCAGAAGGGACCTGCCGGCACATAACTCCCGCCGGCATGCAGGATTGCCCCGCAACTCCCCTGAAGCGAGAGATGCGCCGGCTCTGGCATGAGCACCATTGAACCCCATCAGCACCCAAGAACCGCGGGCCGCCTCACAACCCAAAACCTTGCGCTTCGGCAGAGGAACTCCCCGGTCGTGTTGGGTCTGAGCTCAGGGTTGTGCTGGGGCTGGGTTTTGAATCGGCCATTCGTGTTTTTTGGGGGTTTAGCAGTGTCCGTGGGGTGAGGGTCAGGCCTTCGCAGGGGTGAAGGTTGGGGATGTGGGGTGGTTGGTCGTGGGGTTGGGGTGGGCGGGTTGTGACCTGGGGTTTTGGGGGTGGTGTTAACGGCGTTAATGGGGGTGGGGGTGGGGGGTGTTAACGGCGTTAAGGGTTTTTTTGAAGGGGGTGATTCAAAATGGAGGGTGGATAGAGATGGGAATCAGTCAGATTCTGCGGGGTTGTGGCTGGGGAGTGGGGGCTTCCGGTGGAGGGCTTGGGGTGTGGGAGGGGGGGTGTTTCTTGGGCGGGTGTGGGGTCTTGGGTGCTGTTTGAGATGGGGCTGAAAGCTTGGGCGGGAGCGGCCACCGGCCTATAGAAGGTACGGAGATGCGTCGTCGCAGGTCAGAGGGGGTACGGGGGAAAAGATATGTCCCCTCAGGAGGGACATATCTCGGTGGTTGTGTCGCTGCTAGGGGGACACAACGACTGCAAAATGTCAGTGGGGCTGACGTAAAATGCGCTAAAACGTCAGGGGTGCTGACGTATGGGGGGAGATCTGCCGGCTAACTGGTGGTGAGGCGGGTGAGGTTGGGCGGGGAGGGTTGGGAGGGGGGTCCGGGGAGGGTGTGGCTGAGATATGTCACCTGTGAGGGGACACAAGACACGCCGAACGTCAACGAGCGTGACACTTGTGTCACCCTTGTTGACATACTGATCTCCGCAGATCAACGGAGTGGAGAGCAGCCTCGTGTCATCAGAGCCACAGCGCCGCCGGGGCAATCCGGTAGGGACCCCGCGTCCCGATCTGCCGGTGGACGACGCGATCTCCGCGTGGAGTCAGCCCCTGGCTCCGGTCAAGGATCTGGACAGCCTCGCGAAGCGGTACCCGACGCGGAAGCTGACCTTGGACGGCGAGCGCAAGCCGCTGGAGTTCTACGGGAC
This sequence comes from Streptomyces sp. GL_141, assembly GCF_057834385.1. NCBI lineage: Bacteria > Bacillati > Actinomycetota > Actinomycetes > Kitasatosporales > Streptomycetaceae > Streptomyces > Streptomyces sp. GL_141. The sequence continues at coordinate 126,123 of NZ_JBYQMI010000003.1, read as the reverse complement.
CGAGAATCAGCCGAATGCGTTCTCGATGGACAGCCTCGAGTTCTTCCTCGTCATCGCCCAGTACTTCCGCGAAGCGCTGCCCCTGCGGCTGATCCTGCTGCTCATCGCCTGCCAGCGGGCGGGGGGGCGGATTCCACTTACCCAGGAGGAGATGGCTACCATCCTGGATGTCAGCCGGACGAAGACGTCGGAAGCTCTGCACACGGTGATGTCTCATGGGATCGTCTTCAAGGTGCGGCGGGGTGTGTATCAGTTCAACCCGCCCTACAGTTACCGGGTAGCGGAGTTCATCCCGGGTACCGAGATGACGGGTGAGTTCGTGAAGGTGGAGCAGCACGGGACCATCTCGCAGATTCGTAGCGATACGAGCCTGCCGGACTTGGTGCGCTTCCCCTCGCTGGACCACATGAGGCAGGCCATCGCGGAACTGCGGGCCGAACGGGCAAGAGAGCGCGCTGCGCGTCGGGTGAGCCGGACGAAGCGCACGGGAGAAGGGACGGCTCAGTGAGCACCTTGCGATTCGCTGCGGTCAACGCCGACGGGCTGCTCTCCGACCTTGACCTGCCGCCGGCGGCGTACCGGGTACTGCTCAAGCTGCGTTCGCTCAGCGAGCCGGGCGGTCGGATCCTCATCGACCAGGCGACGGTCGGCGGGATGCTCGACCTGAGCCGGCCGAGTGTGAACGCCGCGCTGCGGAGCCTGGAGTTGGCGAAGTTGGTCAGGAAGATCCGGAACGGGGTCTACCAGATCAACCCGATGCTCGCCGGGTACACCTCGTTCGAAGATGCGGTCGCGGCCGTGAACGAGATGGACGCGGAGGAGCGGCTGGACGCTCGGGGCTATGTGGCCAGCTACCACCGGGCGGTGGCGGCGTATCAGGACCAGCTCGCCGAGCAGCGTAAGAAGCGGGCGGCTCAGGCCGTCGCGAAGAAGGCGGCTGAGTCTAAGCGGCGTCGGGCGCTGCACGCGGTTGGCTGAGTGGGTGGTGTTTGTGTTTGTAGGGCTTCTGAGGGGTGCTCAGGGGTCTTTGGGGGCCCCGGAGTAGTCCGGGGCCCTTTGTGGTGTGCGGGGGGCTTAGGGGGGCGTGGGGGCCTCCGGGGAGTCGCAGCCTCCGGAGGCCCCCACAGCCTTCGGAGGAGTGACAGCCTTCGGAGGCTGTGGGCGTGCCTCTTCGGAACGTTTTGCCAACCGTCGGGTCCGGGTTCGGTCTGGCCCGCCGGCGGTCTTTCAGAAGTTGAGCTCCACGTAGTCGATGTCGGTGAACTCGACTAGGAGGCCCTGGGCGCGGGCGCCGTTGTCCTTGAAGTAGATCTCCTGGAGGCCTTCGGCGGTGATGCCGCGGAGCTGGGCTTCGGTGGCTCCGGCCTCGTAGGCGCTGAAGAGGCGGGAGGCGTACTCCGGGGGGAGGTGCTGGGTGATGCGGCGCATCCGGCCGTCGTCGGTGGTGCCGGGGGCGGCGCTGAAGCCGAAGCGGGCGCGGGTCTCGATGACCAGGCCGGTCTGCTTCGCCGCCTTGTCGCGGGCGCGCTTGCGGACGAGAGGCTGCCAGCGGCGGCGTACCTCGCGCTCCAGACGGGCCGAGAGGGCTGGTTTGGGCTGCTTGATCTGGTCCTTTACGTAGCGCTCCACCGTGCGCCGGGAGATGGCCAGGAGGTCCGCTACGGCCTTTGTTGATTTGAGCTGCTTTACGAGGTAACGGATCTGGGCGCCCGCTGATTTGGGGATGGGGCGGGTGAAGTTCTGTTCGTCGGCGCGGTCGAGGCTGTCGCTGATCTCGGACATGGGTGGCTCTTACTCTCCGTCGGCCGCGGCGTCGTGGCCCTTGATGTGCCGGGCGGGGTTGTGGCGTTCGTCGAGTAGTTGAACGGCCCAGAGGAGGGGTTGGGTGCCCTCGTGCTTGACCATGCCGGGGCTGACGCCGAGGCGGAAGCCGCCGGGCAGGGGCTTGCCCTCGGGGGTGCGGGGGAGGAAGTCGAGGGGGCTCGGGCCGTCGGAGAGGTAGACCGCGCAGTCGGAGAGGACGGCGATGGGGTAGAGGTCTGCCGCTGTTGCGAGCTTCTGCATCTTGCGGTGCATGTTGACGCGGGCCGTGGAGATGACGGCGGCGCGGATGTCGGGGCGCCAGGTGGGGCGTTCGAGGGCGGGCCAGCTCTCGCCGGGGCGGTAGCCGGCGCCCTGCGGGCGTTCGCGGAGCTTGCCGATGCCGCCCTTGACGGTGGACTTGATCGCGGAGAGGACCGCGGTCTGGGGGAGGACGTGGGCGGGGTTGCTCTTGTACTCCGTCATTGCCTGGAGGAAGGCGGAGTCCGTGAGGGACGTGTGGACGCCGAGTTCGGCCATCGTCGCCATGTAGGCGTCGCGCAGGCGGGTGTACCAGGCGTCGAGGTACGGGCCGTGTTCCGGGCGGAGCCAGGCCTCGGTGGGCCGGACGGTGAGGCCGAGCTCCTGGGCGTAGGCGAGCGTCGGAGTGGCGTACCAGGCGGGGCCGGTGGGCGGGAGGCCGTGCGGGGTGAAGGGGCTGGGGAGGCGGGGGTCCAGGGCGGAGGCCTCGGCGGAGAGGTCGGCGAGCCAGCAGCCGGGGAGCTTCGGGTCGAAGCGGGGGCCGTCGGTGTGGACGGCGGGGCCGGTGCCGACGAGGAGGCGGTTGGCCGCCGCGGCGAAGGCCATGTTCACGTCGATGCCGACGGCGTGGGTACGGGTGCATTCGGCGTCGGTGAGGAGCTGGGGATCGCGGATCCAGTCGTACGCCTCCTCGTCGAGGACCTGGTCCGGGGTGCGCTGGTGGGAGCGGGGGTAGAGGGCCGCGACGACCGGGTGCTCGTCGGGGGCCTCCGGGGGAGCGGGGTCGACGGGGCGGGTGAGGGAACCGGGGACCGGGGCGGAGACCCAGGTGTTCGTGGACTCGTCGCGGGCCGCGCGGGTGGGCGGGCGCAGGGCGGTCATCAACTCCAGGCCGGATACGGCTGTGGATCCGCGGGGGGTGAGCACGCGGGTCGCGTAGGAGGTGAGGAGGTCGGCGAGTTCCGGTGCGGGGAGGTGAGAGGTTTCCTCGCCCCAGGCGCGGGGGTCCAGGGCACCCCAGGGGAGGATCGCGAACTGGACGCACTGGCGGCCCGTGGTGGGGGTGGCGGGGCGGTAGATGCGGGGCCACGGGCCGAAGCCGCGGCGGGTCAGCTGCCACTTTGATTTGGTGAGCTGCTTGATGACCGGGTGGTCGTCGGGGAGCCGGAGGCCGCGGCGGTCTTCGAGGACGAGGGGGAGTCCGAGTGCCTCGGTGGCGGCGGGGGTGAGGACGAGGAGGGGGTCGCCGTCCTTGCCGTTGCGGTGGAGGCGGGGGGAGCGGAGGCCGGCGGCGGGGGTGAGGGCCCATTCGATGAGGGCGGGGAGGGTGGTGGTGGGGGGCGTGAGGACTGCGCCGTGGGCGGCGTGGGCCTTTCCTGCGCCGTCCAGTACGGCTAGGGGGCCGTTGCCCTCCGGGTGGGGTGGGGTGGGGGATTTGGCTGCGCCTGTGTGGGGGGTGGTTGTTGCCGTTGCCCTTGCCGGCTGGAGCTGGGTCTGGGGAGTGTGGGGCGCGGGGTGCGGGTGGGTGGGGGGTGTGGTGGGGCCCTGCGGGGCTGTTCCGCTACCCGCCCCTTCCCGGAACTGGGGCTCCACCCCAGGCCCCGGTTGCGGGGGTGTGGCCTCGGGGCCGGCGTTAACGGCGTTAACGGGTGCGGCGCCGCTGGGGGTGGGGCCGGTGCCTGCGGCGCGGACCGGGGGGGCCGCGGGCTCTGCTGTGGCGACCTGCCCTGGGGTGGGCTGTGCAGCCGCCTGCGGTGTGGCGGGGTGTGGGGTGTTAACGGCGTTAATGCCGTGGAGGTCTGCCAGGCCGTTGAGGAGGCGGGCGTAGGCGGCGCGCTTGGGGGGGCGGGGGGCCGTGCGGCCCGTTTCCCAGGAGGTGACCGTTTCGCGGCGGACGGCCAGGGCTTGGGCGATCTGGTCCTGGCTCAGGCCCGCGGCCTCGCGGAGGCGCTTGCGCTCGTCCGGGTGCGGGAGGGCGTCCTGTGCCGCGGCCTCTTCCAGCAGGGCATCGACCGCGGCGAAGAGCGTGGTCTGTTCGTTTTCGTGCGCGTTGGGCATGGGCACCTCCAGGCGCAGCTTATGCGAACCGCACCATGGAACGCACGTGAAACACACGTGGGGGCGGTGGTGGTCCGGCCGTCGGGCCAACGCCCCCCTTCGTGTCGGGTGGGGTGGGTGAGTGAGTGGTGGGGTGGGTTAGATGCGGGTTAGGAGGAGTTCCGTTACTGCCTTTAGGTCGTCCGGGGTGAGGTGGGCGGTGAGGGCGTCCGCGATCGTGTCCGGGGAGTCCGCCGTGATGGTGATGCGGCGGGGGGACGTGGCGGGGGACAGGTCGGGCTCCGGGGTGGGGGCCGGGGCCGGGGTCGGGCGGGTGCGTTGGCGCGGGGGGTTAACGGCGTTAACGGCTTCGTCCGCCGCGGACGCCTGGTCCTCCTGGGGGAGGCGGCCGATGCGGCGGGCCGGTTCCACCTTGAGTTCGCCGGTCTCCACCTTGTCCTGGAGTTCCGGGGTGAGGTTCAGGAGGGTCAGGCGCTGGGAGACCCAGGCCGGCGTCTTGCCGAGGCGCTTGGCGACCTGGGCCTGGGATCCGTGGACCTCGACGAGTTGCTGCAGGGCGCGGGCCTGGTCCATGGGCGCCACGTCGACGCGGTGGACGTTGGCGATGAGCGCCGACTCCAGGATGTCCGCCGCCGAGGAGGCTAGGGAGTCGTTGACGTGGATCTGCATGGTGCGCAGGCCGGCGCGCTGGGCCGCCGCCAGGCGGCGGTTGCCGTCGATGACCACGTACGGGGCGCGGCCCAGGCCGTCGGTGTTCCCGGGGTGTGCCTCCATGAAGGCCATGCGGGTGGCGACCGCCAGGGGCTGCAGCTGACCCCGGGTCGTCAGGGACGCGGCCAGTTCGTGGAGTTCGGTGAGGTCCTCGCGGAGGTTGAACGGGTTGTGGGCGAGGGCCTCGATCGGCACCTCCGAGGGCGGGACCACACCGGAGGTGGGGGCGCCGGTGGCCTCGGCGATGGCCGTGCGGCGGGAGCTGACGCCGACGGGCTGGGCGCGGGCGAAGGAGCTCGAGACTCCGAGTTTGTCGGCCTTGCTCATGAGATCTCCCTTGCGAGGGCGCGCAGGGCGACCGCCTGCTCGCCCTTGGGTGCGTAGACGAACAGCGGCTGCTTCACGCGGACGGCTTCGCGCTGTTCCTTGAGGTCGGGGACGATGGCGACCACGCGCGGATCCTTTATGTCCATCCATGCTTGGAGGGAAGAGGTCGCGATGTAGCCGCGGCGGCCGTCGTAGAGGTTGACGACGAGACCGAGGTAGTCGATGTCCAGGCTGAGGTCGTCGCGGAGGTCGTTGATCTGGGAGGTCAGGAGGTCGTACGCGTCCGCCGAGGAGTCCTCCGCCTGAACCACGATCAGCGCGCCGGAGGCGCCCGGCTGTTCGGCGTCGCGGCGGCGGCCGTAGTAGATGGCGGCGTCCATGCTGAGGCCGAGGCTCGGCGGGCAGTCGATCAGGATGACGTCGTAGTCGGCCTCGACGGGGGCGAGGGCCCGTTCCAGCGCTGCCTCGCGGGCGCGGACCGTGGACAGGCGGACGTCGAGGAGGAACGCGTCCGTACAGGCCGGGAGGATGTGCAGGCGGTCGCCGAAGTGCTCGTCCGGGATGGGGACGATCAGGTCGGCGAGGGGACCCTTGGCCTCGCCCGCCATGTGGCAGGTCAGGCTGTCGCCGCCGATGGGCAGCGGCTGCCGGCCGAGCTGCTTGGTGAGGTGGCCCTGGGGGTCGAAGTCGACGAGCAGGACGCGCATGCCGAGGCCGGGCAGGTCTTCGAGGTCGACCGGCGGGGCGGATGCGGCGGATGCGAGGGCCTCCGGGCTCGTCTGGTCGCCGTCCTCGGCGGCCGAGAGACGGGCCAGTTGGCGGGCCACGCGGACCGGGTGGAGGGTGTCGGGGTCCTCCGCGAGGGCCTCGGCGGTGCCGGCGGTGATGGCGGTCTTGCCGACGCCGCCCTTCTGGTTGCACACCACGATGCGCCGAACGACCGAGGGCCGCTTCACGGTGGGGGCCGGGTTCGTCTCCAGCCAGAGGGAGACGGCCTGGGCGAGTCCCTGGATGAGGGAGACGCCGCGGTCCTTGGAGCCCGTACGGAAGGACTCCCACTGGCCGGCGGGCAGCCAGGTGGAGAAGGACTCGGCGCCGGAGGTGTCGACGGGGGAGGGGGAGGAGGCGAGCGCGCTCCAGAGGGCGATGCCCTGGTGGACGGCGTCCTGGATGTCCACCCGCAGCTGGGCGGTGCGGATCTTGAGCTCCTGGCGCAGCCACGGAGGGAGTTTGGAGACGACCTTCTCACGGTCGCTCGGAGACGAGGGCGAAGTCATGCGAGGGACTTTACTAACGTTCAAGGGTGTTCGTGGGCGCCACGCTTGAGTTTTGCTAACGAAGTGGTGTGGATCGGCCGGGAATCGCCTGCCGGACGGCGGCGGGGGCGGGATGTTGGGACAGGGCGGCCTCGCACACGCCGTAGTGAGCACCCCCGTGGTTCACCACGGCGTGTGCGAGGCCGCCCTGGACGCGTCGTCAGCCGGTCGTGGACGGTGCGGAGTCCGGGGCCGACAGTCCCAGTTCGGACCGGCACTCGGGCGAGCCGGCCGGGTCGAAGCGGGAGATGCGCTCCGCGGGCACGATCCCCGGGAGCATGAAGTTCCACAGGTCGACGACCCGGGCGTGCAGGTCCTCGCGGTGGGTGCGTACGTGCGAGGTCACCTGGATGCCGGTGAACGCGCCGATGAGCAGGGTCGATGCGTTGTAGGTGTCGACCGACGGCAGGACGTCGCCGCGCTCCTGTGCCGGCGCGAGGATGCTGTGGCAGGTGTCGATCCAGGTGTTGTACGGGCTCGGGTCCGGGTCGGTGAAGGAGCCGAACTCGATGACCAGACGGATCCCGGCACGGATGCGGACGTTGGAGCGGAGCTCGAACGCCATCCGGTGGGTCAGGTCGATGGCGGTCTGGATGCCCGGCTCCACGATGGCGGGCAGACCCTCGGAGACCTGGAACTGCTCGTCCATCAAGGTCTGGGCGAGGGCTTCCTTGGACGAGAAGTGGAAGTAGAGGGCGCCCTTGGTGACGCCGGCGTGCCCGACCACGTCGGTGAGGCTGGTGCCGTGGAAGCCGGTCCGGTCGAAGGCGATGGCCGCGCCGTCGAGGATCGCCTGCCGGGTGATCTCGGCTCGTTCCTGTCTGGCCCTCGCCATGCGGGTTCTCCCTGGGGTTGCGGTGGTTGGGCGGAACCGGGGTGGTGATCACCTGGTTCGGCCGGGATCAATCTAGGCAGATGCGCGTGAAGAAAACCAGTCGGCCAGTACTTTTTTGTCGAAGTGGATCATTAACGGCGTTAACGCGGTGGGTGGGTGGGTGGTGGGTGGGGTGTCGTTAATGCCGGGAAGGGCGTTAACGCCGTTAACGTGTACGGTAGACGCAGTTTTAATGGCGCGTGACGTGCGAGGGGATCCGATGACGGACGCGGACGAGCAGTGGGGCGCGGCCGTTCGGCTGCTCTGGGGGCCGCCGGTGAAGCCCGCGCGCGGGCCCAAGAGGGGGCTCACGCTGGAGGGGATCGCCGGCGCGGGGGTCGTCATCGCGGACGCCGAGGGGCTGGCCGGCGTATCGATGCAGGGAGTGGCCGGGCGGCTGGCCGTCACGAAGATGGCGTTGTACCGGTACGTGCCGGGCAAGGCGGAGCTGGTCTCGCTGATGGTGGAAGCCGCGATGCCCGACCCCGCGGTCCTGGACGGCCGTCCGGTGGGGGACGGCTGGCGTGAGCGGCTGGAGGTGTGGGCGCGGGAGCTGCTCGCCGGATTCCGGGCGCATCCGTGGCTGTTGGATGCGACGGTCGGGGCGCGGGTGATGGGGCCGGTCGAGGTCGGGTGGATGGAGCGGGCACTCGCCGCGCTCGACGGGTGCGGGCTGACGGGGGCCGAGTCGATCGACGCGGTGGTGCTGGTGTCGGGGCACGTACGCGGGATCGCGGAGCAGGAGCGTGCGATGGCGGGCGGGGCCGCGGGGGAGGGGCCGGACGCGCAGCTGACGTCGGTGCTCGGGGAGGTGATGCGGGTGCACGGGGAGAAGTACCCGGCGCTCGGGGCCGCGCTGGCCTCCGTGGCGGAGGCCGGTGGGCAGGACCAGGCGCTGGACTTCGGGTTGGAGCGGATCCTCGACGGGCTCGGGCTGTTGGTGGCGGAGCGGGTGGGTGGGCGGGGTTAGGCATTAACGGCGTTAACGCCGGGGGCGTGATGTGGGTCTTCGTGGGCCGGGTCGTGGGGTGCGCGCGGGGACGAGGGCGGGGCGGAGGCATTAACGGCGTTAACGGCGGAGGGTGCGGGCTCGGTGGTGTTGGCCGTGCGGGCATTAACGGCGTTAACGCTGAAGCGGCTGGGGCTTGGTGGTGAGGGCGCGGATTAACGGCGTTAACGGTGAGCGGGCTCGCGGTGGTGGTGCGGTCGGCGTTAACGGCGTTAATGCTCGGCGGTGTGGGGCCTGGTGGTGGGGTGGGCGTTAACGGCGTTAACGGTGCGGGCTCCGGGGGGTTGGTGTGGCCGGTCGTGGGTGGAAGGTGCGAGGGCATGGGTGACGTGGGGCAGTGGGCGGAGCCGTTCCGGTTGGATGTGGCGCAGTCCGAGTTGGACGATCTGGGGCGTCGGCTGGAGCTGGCGCGGTGGCCCGACGAGTTGCCGGGGGCGGGCCGGGCGTACGGGATGCCGCTCGGGGAGCTCCGTGAGCTCGCGGAGTACTGGCGTACCGGCTACGACTGGCGGGCCGCCGAAGCGCGGTTGAACGAATGGCCGCAGTACACCACCGTCATCGACGGGGCGCGGGTGCACTTCGCGCACCTGCGGTCGCCCGAGCCGGACGCGACACCGCTGCTCATGACCCACGGCTGGCCGGGGTCGTTCGTGGAGTTCCAGAAGGTCGCCGGGGCGTTGACGGATCCGCGGGCGCACGGAGGGGATCCGGGTGATGCCTTTCATCTGGTCCTGCCGCACATTCCTGGCTTCGCGCTGTCCGGGCCGACCACCGAACGGGGGTGGGAGTTCAAGCGGGTGGCGCGGGCCTTCGGAACGCTGATGGAGGGGCTCGGGTACGAGGAGTACGGGGTCCAGGGCGGCGACTGGGGCGCCGCCGTCTCGCGGGAGCTGGGGCGGATCCGGCCCGGGAACGTGCGCGGGGTGCACCTGAACCTGCTCCCGGGCGGCGGTGCCACCGCCGAGCCCCGGCCGGAGGAACTGGCCCCGCTGAGCCCGGCCGAGCGGGAGCGCACGCTCGCCTCCTGGGAGCGGTACCGGGTCTGGGCGCGCGAGCGGCAGGGCTACGCCGACATCCAGGCGACCCGGCCGCAGACGCTCGCGTACGGGCTGAACGACTCGCCGGTCGGGCTGCTCGCCTGGATCGGCGAGAAGTTCGCGGAGTGGGCGGACCCGAGCTGCCCCGTGGATCGCGATCAGATGCTGACCAACGTGACGCTGTACTGGCTGACCGGGACCGCGGGCTCCGCCGCCCGCATCTACTACGAGCGTGCCCACGCCGACTACCAGGGCGCGGCGCCCGAGGTGTCGAGCACCCCGACCGCGCTCGCCGACTTCCCCCGGGACAACTTCGTACCGCTGCGGCACATCGCCGCGCGGACCGACCGCATCGTGCGCTGGACCTCGTACGAGAAGGGCGGGCACTTTCCCGCGATGGAGGTTCCGGAGCTGCTGGTGGGCGACGTCCGGGCCTTCTTCCGCTCCCTGTGACCCGGGTCGCCTCTCTGTCGTGTCACGTTCCGGGGCTCCCATCTGTCCCATGGATGACGGAGCGAAGAGCGAGCGACGAGGGAGACGGCCATGAAGGTTCTGCTGGCGGGTGCGAGCGGGGTTCTGGGACAGCGGGCGGTACGGGCCCTGCGCGCGGCCGGGCACGAGGTCGCCGGTCTCGGCCGGGGCGCCGGGATGGAGGTCCGGGCCGACCTGCTCGACCGTGAGGGCCTGCTGCGCGCCGTGGACGGGCTCGGCTTCGACGTGGTGGTGCACGCGGCCACGGCGCTGTCGGGGAAGACCATGGCCCGGCACCAGGACATGGCGGGGACGAACGCGCTGCGCACCGAGGGCACCGTCAACCTGCTGGCCGCCGCGCGGGAGACCGGGGCGCGGCGGTTCGTCGCGGAGTCGATGATGTTCGGCTACGGGTACGGGGACCACGGCGGGGCCGTGCTCGGCGAGGACGACGGCTTCGGGCCGCAGGGGGCGAACGTCTGGCTGGAGCGGCACGTGGGCGCGATGCGGACCAAGGAGGAACTGGCCTTCACCGCCGACGGGATCGAGGGGGTAAGCCTGCGCTTCGGGCTGTTCTACGGGGCCGGTGTCACGGACGTCCACGTGGTGCCGATGCTGCGCAAGCGGGCCCTGCCCGTGGTGGCGGCCAAGGGGCGGGCGCTGAGCTGGGTCGACGTGGCCGACGCCGCGAACGCCGTGGTCGCCGGCGTGGAGTCGGGGCGGCCCGGGGAGGCGTACAACATCGCCGACGACGAGCCGCTGGGCTGGGACGCGCACATGCGGGCGGTGGCCGCGGCGTTCCGGGCGCCCGCGCCGATGACCGTACCGCGGTGGGTGCTGAAGCCGGCCCCGCTCGCGCACACCATCATGGGGACGGATCTGCGGCTGTCGAACGCCAAGGCGCGGCGCGAGCTGGGCTGGGCGCCGACCCACGCGAGCAGCGCGGCCGGGGCGGGTGCGCTTGCGGAGGCCGCGGGGGCGGCGGCAGCATGATCGTTCGTGACCCCTGCTGAGACCCTCCCGGGAGCCCCTTCCGACGCCCTCGGTCCCTTCACCGCCCATCGCCGGCTGCTGTTCGACGTCGCCTACCGGATGCTCGGCAGCGTCGTCGACGCCGAGGACGTCCTCCAGGACGCGTGGCTGAGCTGGGACCGCGCGGACCGGACGGCGGTCCTCAACCCGCGGGCCTACCTGGTGCGCACGGTCACCAACCTGTCGTTGAACCGGCTCACCTCGGCCCGTGCCACCCGTGAGACCTACATCGGGCCGTGGCTGCCCGAGCCGCTCCTGACCGAGTCGGTGCCGACCGTGCCGCTGCCGACCGTGCCCGATGGCGCGGAGGAGGTCGAGATGGCCGAGGCGGTATCGACCGCGATGCTGGTGGTGCTGGAGAGCCTGAGCCCGCTGGAGCGTGCCGTGTTCGTGCTGCGGGAGGTGTTCGGGTACACGTACGCGGAGATCGCCGGGGTGCTCGGCCGCACGGAGGCGACCGTACGGCAGACCGGGCACCGGGCACGGGCCCACGTACAGGCCCGGCGGCCGCGGTTCGCCACCGAGCCGGGGCAGCGCGGCGAGGTGACCCGGCGGTTCCTGGCCGCGTGCGCGGGCGGGGACCTGAACGCGGTGATGGAGCTGCTCGCCCCCGAGGTGACGGCCTGGTCGGACGGCGGCGGCAAGGTGACGGCGGCGCGACGGCCGCTGTACGGGGCCGACCACGTGGCGCGCTGGCTGCTGGGGATGCTGGCCAAGCCCTCGCTGCAGGCGGTGACCCTGGAGTCCGCGCGGGTCAACGGGGAGGAGTCGGTGGTGTTCGTGCACGGGGGCGTCGCGCGTGCGGCGCTGACCTATGACCTGGACGCGGTGGACGGGCGGGTCGTGAACCTGCGGCTGCAGGTGAATCCGGAGAAGGTGGCCGGGCTGGCGGGTTGGGGAGCGGAGGGGGCCGGGACGGGGGTGTCCGGTGCGGGCGTGTCCGGGATGTGAAATCGGCCTGCGGGGCTACCGCGGGACTGTGATCATCTTCCGATGATCGACGAACAGCGGACCCGGCCCGTACTGGTGGGCGACGAACGCGCCACCCTCACCAGCATCCTCCAGTGGCAGCGGGACACCCTGATGATGAAGTGCGCCGGGCTGTCGGACGAGCAGCTGCGGCGCAGGGCGGTGGCCCCGTCGGGGCTGAGCCTGCTCGGGCTGGTGCGGCACCTCGCGGAGGTCGAGCGCGGCTGGTTCCGCAATGTCGTCGGCGGCGAGGACGTGCGCGGGTACTTCGGGCGGAACGAGGCCGGGGAGTGGCGGGAGTTCCACGTGGACGACGCGGACGTCGCCGGCTCGTTCAAGGTCTGGGAGGACACCTGTGCGCGCTCGCGGGCGATCGTGGACGCGGCGGAGTCCCTGGACGCGACCGGTTCGTACGAGGGCCAGGAGTACTCCCTGCACTACGTACTGGCCCACATGATCGAGGAGTACGCCCGGCACAACGGGCACGCCGACCTGCTGCGCGAGGCGATCGACGGGACTACGGGGGAGTAGTGGCGGCCCGGGGGCTGGGGCCGGGGGCCGGCGCCCGGCCGGGCTAGACGGCGGATGCCGTGGTGCGGTCCACCTCGTCCAGGGCGGCCGCCCAGGGGAAGTGCGCCGGGGCGTCCGGGCCGGCCGGTCCGGGTACGAATCCGCCCTCGCCGAAGAGGACCTTGGCGCCGGCGCCGCGCAGGACGGCCAGGGACTGGTCGAACTGCGGGTGGGCGGCGAGGGCGGCGTTCGCGCAGGGCATGGTGACGACGGGGGTTCCCTTGCCGATGGCCTCGGCGGCGACTCCGACGACGAAACGGTCGGTCAGGCCGAGGGCCCAGGCGTTGACGGAGTTGAACGTGGCCGGGGCGAAGAGCAGGGCGTCGGCCGCCGGCCATACGTCGGGCTCGCCGGGCAGTTTGTACTGCCAGCGGACGGGGTGGCCGGTGAGCGCGGCGAGACCGTCGAGGCTGTTGGACAGCCAGTGGGCGGCGGTGGGGGTGAGGCCGAGGCAGACGTCCCAGCCCCGGGCCTGGGCGTCCTCGATGACATGGGCCACGTCGAAGACGGGCGGGGCGGCGGAGCAGAGCAGGTAGAGGGTCTTCGTCGTGGTCATACCGCAATGTGATCATATTGCTCGACCTGTGGTTGACCCAGGTCGCAGAGGTAGCGGTCGTCGCGGTGGCCGCAGTGGTTGGTCGTGGTGGTTGGCCGTCGTGGTTGCAGCCGAGGGGCCGGGCGTGACGAACCCCCGGGCCGGGGCCGGTCCGGGGGTCGGTGGTGCGGTGGTTCGGGGTGAGCGCGGGTCAGCCGTTGGAGACGGTCTGCCGGGCGCTGCCCGCGGTGAACGCGTCGAACGCGCCCGAGAAGTCGGTCAGGTCGTCGCCGGACCGGCCGGACACCAGGCCCGCGAAGTCCTGCTCGTCGGCTCCGACGGTGCTGGTGACGGAGTCGGCGAGCGGCGGCTCGGCGGCCATGGCGGGGGCGGCGACGGCGAGGGCCGCGGTACCGGCGATGAGGGCCGTGGTGACGATGCGCTTGATCATGTCCTGGTGAACGACGTGGTCGTACGGGGGTCACTACGGCCACCCGGTTGCCGGAACCCCGTCCGGAACTCCGTGAGGAATGCGGACAGCAGGGAGTGCACGACGGCGGGCCGGTCCAGGTGGACGTCGTGGCCGGAGCCGGGGACGGAGACCGCCGTCGTCACGCTGGACGGGCCGGCCGAGTCGAGCATCCGGACGGACTCCTCGGGCGGCACGATGCCCTTCTCCCCGATGACCAGCAGCGTGGGACACCGGACCGCTTGCCACTGCGGCCACCATGCGCGCGTTGTGTTCTCGGTGACGGCCTCGACCATCACGCTGCGCTCGAAGCGCGGGTACCAGCCGTCCGCGTGCTGCTCCAGGCCTGCTGCCCAGGCCTCGCCGTTCAGCCCCTGACCGGTGAGGAAGGTACGCGCCTCGGCGAGGCCGGGGAACGGGAGCGGCCAGGAGTCCAGCCAGCCGCCGATCTCCTCGGGGGTGCCCGGGTCGGCCCGGGCGGCGCCGGCCTCGATCAGCACGAGGCCCCGTACGAGGTCCGGGTGGGATGCGGCGGTGAGCATCGCGGTGTGGCCGCCGAGCGACTGGCCCACCAGCACAGGGCGGTGCACGCCGAGCTGTTCGCAGACGGCCCGCACGTCCGCGACGTACGCGGCGCGGGAGACGTCCGCGGGGCGGCGCTCGCTGGCTCCGTGACCGCGCTGGTCCACCGCCACCACACGGTGGTGCGGGGCCAGGTGTGCCGCGGCCGCGTCCCATTCGCCCGCGTGGCCCGCGAGGCCGTGGAGGAGGACGACGGGGGGCGTGGAGGAGGGGTGATGGGAGTTCCAGTCACGGCAGGCCAGCCGGACGCCGGCTCGGGTGACGGTGCGCTCGGTCCACATCATGCGGAGATCATCCGACATTTTCTCGGTGCGGCCGATGAGTTTTCGCGGGGGCCCCGGTCTACTTCTCGTACGTCGCACCGTGTGCGACAGATCGTGTGCAACGGATCGTGTGCGACAGAAAGAAGAGGACCGTCATGACCGAGCCGGTGAAGGGCCCCGCCAGCTACTTCCCTTCCATCGAGAAGAAGTACGGCCGTCCGATCGCGGAGTGGCAGGAGCTCATCCGTGCCTCGCCGCTGACCAAGCACATGGAGCTCGTCGGCTGGCTCAAGAGCGAGCACGGGGTCGGGCACGGGCACGCGAACGCGCTCGTGAAGCACACGCTCGACGAGCAGTAGCAGTAGCCGGAGGGTGGGCGTGGGTGGTGGACCGTGGACGCAGGCGTATGCGGTTGAGCTTCTCGGCGATGTTCCGTCTCAGTCCTGGGGCGTTGACTGGTTCCCATGACGAAGACAACGCAGCAGACGCAGAACGACACCGCCCTCCGCACGCTGGTCATCGGCGGCACCGGCAAGACGGGCCGGCGCGTGGCCGAGAAGCTCACCGCCCTGGGCCGTCCCGTCCGCATCGGGTCGCGCTCCGGTGAGCCGGCCTTCGACTGGAACGAGCCCGCGAGCTGGGGACCGGCCCTGGAGGGCGTGGACCGGGCGTACGTCACCTACTACCCCGACCTCGGCTTCCCCGGCGCCGCCGAGCACGTCGGAGCCTTCGCCCGGGTGGCCGTGGCCGCCGGGGTCCGCCGGCTCGTGCTGCTCTCGGGCCGCGGCGAGGAGGCGGCGCAGCGGAGCGAGGAGGCGCTGAAGGAGTCCGGGGCCGACTGGACGGTGGTGCGCGCCGCCTGGTTCAACCAGAACTTCGACGAGAGCTTCTTCCTGGAGCCGGTGCTCGCCGGTGAGATCGCCCTGCCGACGGCCGACGCCGTCGAGCCGTTCGTCGACACCGAGGACATCGCCGACGTGGTGGTGGCCGCGCTGACCGAGGACCGGCACATCGGCCGTACCTACGAGCTGTCCGGCCCGCGGCTGCTCAGCTTCGCCGACGTCGCGGCCGAGCTGTCGAAGGCGACCGGGCGCGAGATCGCGTACGTCCCGGTCTCGGACGAGGCCTACCGGGCGGTGCTGCGGGAGAACGGGCTGCCGGAGGAATTCGCGGAGCTGTTCACGCTGATCCTGGACGGGCGCAACGCGCACCTGGTGGACGGGGTCCAGGAAGTGCTGGGCCGCAAGCCGCGGGACTTCTCGGACTTCGCGCGGGAGGCGGCGGCCCGCGGCGTCTGGGACGTGTAGGGCATGGGCGGCCGGGGAGCGGATGGTTGGGGACCGGGTGGGGAGAATGGGCCGATGGATACGCTGACGGCTCTGCTCGAAGGCCCCAAGGCCACATCGGCCTTCCTCATCAAGTGCGTGTTCAATCCGCCCTGGTCGGTCCGGATCGAGGACCGGGCCCCGCTGTCGGTGATGACGACGGTGCACGGATCTGCCTGGCTGCTGCCCGACGGGGGCGAGCCGGTGCTCATCGGGCCGGGTGAGGCGGCCCTGGTGCGGGGACCGCTTCCGTACACCCTCGCCGACGCGAAGGACACGCCCCCGCAGATCAGGGTGGGTCCGGACCAGCGGTGCAGCAGGGTGAACGGCGGGGAGGACGTGTCGGACTCCATGGCCCTCGGAGTGCGGACCTGGGGCGCGGCGGAAGGCTCGGCGGTGCTGCTGAGCGGCACCTACCAGGACCCGGGCGAGATCGGCAGCCGCCTGCTCACCGCGCTTCCGCGGGTGCTGGTCGGCCCGGTGGACCCCACGCTGGTCGGGCTGCTGGGCGTGGAGATCTCCCGTACGGAGCCGGCCCAGGAACTCGTCCTGAACCGGATCCTGGACCTGCTGCTGATCGGCGTCGTACGCGGCTGGCTCGCGGAGCGCGGCGGCGCCGAGAACGACCCGGTCACCGGTCCGGCGCTGCGGCTCCTGCACGAGAACCCGGCCTTCGGCTGGACCGTGGAGTCGCTGGCCCGCAAAGTCGGCGTCTCGCGGGCCGCGTTGGCCCGCCGCTTCACCGAGCTGGTCGGCGAGCCCCCGATGTCCTATCTGACGGGCTGGCGGCTGGCCCTGGCGGCGGACCTGCTGCGCGACCCGTCCACGACGCTCGCCTCGGCCGCCCACCGGGTCGGCTACGGCTCGGCGTTCGCCCTCTCGACGGCCTTCAAGCGGGTACGGGGGGTCAGCCCGCGGGAGTACCGGGCGGGGACAGCGGCCGCGGCCGGCGCCCCCGCCGCGGGGTCGCCGGGTTAGAGGGTCGGGGCGGTGAAGCCCGTCACCTTCGGGTACGGGGTGGCCGTGCCCTTGCCGGGATGGACGGTGAAGACACCGGTGGGGGAGACCGACCAGATGTCGGGGATGCCGTCGCCGGTGAGGTCGCCGTCCGAGCCGATGCGGGGGGCGGTCGTGGTGGTGAGGGTGGCCAGGACCGGGGCGGCCTTCGGGTCCGTGAAGACGGAGGGGGCGTTGAGGGCGAAGGCGCGGATCTTGCCGTCGGCCTTGGAACGGGCCCACAGGGTCGGGAAGTCCGTGCCCTGGGCGCGGCCGGGGGTCAGGAGGTCGTAGCCGGCCCAGCGGGTGTCGTTCGGGGAGAGCAGGGTGGCGGTCTTGGAGACCATGCCTGCGGGTCCGGAACCCACGAGCCAGAGGCGGCCGTTCTCGACGAGGAGCAGGGAGGTCTTCGGCAGGGCGCCGCCGGCGAGGTTCGTGTCGCCCGTGGGGGATCCGACCGCCGCGATCGCGGTGACCTTCGTCCAGTCGGTGCCGAATCCGTTGGCGGAGCAGGGGATCGCCTTGGCCGCCGAGTTCAGGCAGGTGGTGGGCTTTTCGAGTGTCATCGGGCCGTCGTTGGTGAACTCGCCGACCCCGTTGTTGCGGAACACGTAGGCGTACAGGCCGCCGGGCGCGTGTGCGACGAGATCGTCGACCGTGCGGACGCCGAAGCCACCCCGGTGGCTGTACTGGACGGTCGCCCAGCTGCCGGTGCTACCGGGGGCCGCCATTCTGTGTGCGCCGGCGGTGCCGCGGGGGTCCGCGCCGGGCTTGCGGAGGTCGCCGGCCGCGTCGGGGAGCAGGACGTCCGGTTTGCCGTCCTGGTCGATGTCGCCGAAGACGCTCCTGGCGTTGGGGTCGGAGGGCACGTAGAAGGAGTAGTGGAGGGTCTGGGAGAGGTTGCCCGCGTTGTCCATCAACTCGAGGAAGAGGTAGTTGGAACCCCAGGTCGGCGGGCGGACCTTGATCTTCGCCGCGCCGTTCGTCAGGCGCACGACGTGCAGGTCGGTGGCCTCGTCGGAGCACTTCCAGCCCACGGACAGACTCTCGTTGACGCTCCAGCGGGCGCAGGCGATACCCGAGCCGGTGTCGGCGCCGGTCAGGGTGAAGGTGCCTTCCTGGCCCGGGTACTTCGTCGGCGTGATGCCGCTGCCGGAGGCGGGGAAGTCCTTGGAAGCGATACGGCCCGTCGGGGAGGTGTGGTCCACGCGGAAGTAGCACCACGGCGTGTACGGGCTGGTCAGCTTGGAGTCGCTGAGGCGGGCGCGCCAGCCGTACTGCTTGCCGTGTGTCAGGTCCCGGCCGATGTACGCCCGGTGGTCGGAGGCGCCGATGCCGCTGCCGGGGTAGGTGGTGCGCTTGCCTCCGTACGAGGTGTCCCACAGCTGGAAGCTCGGGGTCAGCTCACGGCCCGCCGGGGACTTGCCGGTCACGGTGAAGGTGACCTCGCCGTTGCCGACCCAGCCCGGGCCGTCGCCGCTCAGGCTGGTGTCGCAGGGGGAGTAGCGGTCCGTGCCGTGGAAGCCGGGTGTGGGGCCGGTGCGGGGCGCCGAGACCCTCGGGGTGGGATCCGGGGTGGCCGCGGAGGCCGCGGAGGCGGCGGGGGTGGCGAGCAGGCCGGCGCCGAGTGCCAGTGCGGCTGCCGCGGTACTCGCGAGGAGGCGCAGGCGGGGTCTGCGGCGCTGTCCCGGGTGCGGGCGTGGCTGTGCTGTGGGCTTCATGCGGGCGGTTCCCCCCAGGGAAATTGATGATTCGCAATCTGTAAGTTGTCAGAAGAATGACCAGACCGCACGGGCCATTACAGGTTTGCGAGTTCCAGAACGGCCACGGTTTCGCCGTCGCTGTCTTCGCCCGTCGGGCGGAAGCCGAGGGAGAGGTAGAAGGGTTCGGGGGTGCCGGGGCCCGGGTGCCACGTGACGTAGGCGTGGGAGGCGCCCCGGCGGCGGAGTTCGGCGGCGACCGCCGTGACCGCGAAGCGGCCGTAGCCCTTGGACTGGTGGGCGGCCGAGATGTTCAGGCGCCAGAGGCCGGAGCGGATGTCCCGGGGGTCCTCGGCCGGGTTCCAGGCAATGTCGAGGAAGGCCATCACGAAGCCGACGACCTCGCCACCGTCGACGATCGCCCGGGGCCAGGCCGTCTCCCCGTGGGCGTAGGCCTCGGCCAGCGACTTCACGACCGGGGAGACGAGGTGCTCCTGGTCGGGGCGGACCGACAGCGCGCAGACGGCGGCGAAGTTGTCGGGGGTGACCGGGGCGAGGTGGAGGGAGGTGGCGGGTGTGCTCATTCGCGCAGCCTACGTGTGCGCTACATGTGAGTTGGAGGGGGGCTGGGGGGGCTGGAGGTGTGCTGCAGGGGTTGTGGGGGCTCTGGGGGCTCTGGGGGCTGTGGGGCTGTGGGGCGCCGAAGGTTCGCTGGCCGGATGGCGACGGTGATGGCACGATCAACAGCCGTCGGGGGCGGTGGGATCCTCCCGGGTTCGGATTTCGACGCACATACGGGGGTACAGCTGATGGGATCCACCGGAACCAGACTCTCCACCGCGCTGCTCGTCCTGTCGACCGTCCTGGTCGGCCTGATGGCGGGGCTGTTCTTCACCTTCGACGTCTCGGTGATGCCGGGACTGGCGAAGACCGACGACCGTACGTACGTCACGGCGATGCAGAGCTTCAACGCCGTCATCGACGGCAACCCGCTCTTCGGGACGGTCTTCGTCGTCGCGCTGCTCGCGGCCTTCGCCGCGGCGTTCGTCGAGGCGCGCGCCGGGCGCCGCGCGGTCGCGCTGTGGGCCGCGGTGGCCGCGGCGGCGTACCTCGTCGTGCTCGTCGTCACCTTCGCGGTCAACATCCCGCTCAACAACGAACTCGCCGACGCGGGTGACGCCGCGAAGCTCACCGACTTCTCGGTCGTCGAGAAGTTCAAGGGCACCTGGGAGACGGCCAACATCGTGCGCACCCTGCTCTGCGCGGCGGCGCTGACCGCCCTGGCGCGGGCGCTCGTACTGTACGGGCGGGCGACGGGCGCGACGGGTGCGAGGGGAACAAGGGGAACAAGGGGAGCATCGACGGCGATGAAGGGCTGACGGCCTAGGCGGCCGCCGCCAGGAGGGCCCAGGACTGGCAGGCCAGGGCGGCCGTGCACAGGGCGGTACGCCAGCGGTTGGCGGGTACCCACTTCTTCTCGAACGCCGCGCGCACGGCGGCCGGATCCGCGATCCGCTCGGCGGGGCCGGCCGCTTCCAGGGCGTTGTTGAGGGGGATGTTCACCCGGCCGGTGACCACGACGGCGAGCACGTAGAAGACGAGCGCGCCCGCCAGCGCGGGCAACGGCGCGTGCTCGTCGGCGGGCAGGTGCAGGGCCAGCGCGAGGCCGGTGAACAGGAGCGCGCCCAGGAACGCCAGCATGAACCAGCCGTTGATGATGGAAGTGTTCACGCGCTGCATCACGGAGATGAGGGTCCGGTCGTCGGAGCGCTTCAGCGCCGGCATCACCGAGACGTCGAAGGCGAAGAAGAGGCCCGCCATGAGGCCTGTCGTGAGCGTCGCGGCGACGAGGGCGGCGACCCGTGCGATGTCCATATGGCCTGTCTATGTCCTGTCCCGTGGTTCTGTCCATGGTGGAGCGCGGGTCGAGTCATCCATGGTGGAGTGGGCGCCGATGAGAGCAGGCCGGAAAGGCTCGTGGCCGTGGTCGGCAGGAGGGGCACCCTCCGGCTGGGGACTGTGTTCGGATAAAGATTTCCGCCATGCGGAATTCTGGTCCGGAGCTTCGAGCCGCATCTCGGGGCCGGTCCCCACATCGAGACCTGGAGGAACAGACCGTGACGGACCCCAAGGACCCGCAGGGCCGGCTGGACGCGCTGCGTGCCGACATCGAGCGCCGCAACCCCGCCCAGCCCGAGTTCCACCAGGCCGTACGGGAGGTCCTGGACACCCTGGCCCCCGTGTTCGCGGCACGTCCCGAGTACGCGGAACCGGGTGTGGCCCTGCTGGAGCGGCTCACCGAGCCGGAGCGGCAGATCATCTTCCGGGTGCCGTGGCAGGACGACCGCGGTCGCGTCCACGTCAACCGTGGCTACCGCGTCGAGTTCAACAGCGCGCTCGGCCCGTACAAGGGCGGCCTGCGCTTCCACCCGTCGGTGGACATCGGCGTGGTCAAGTTCCTCGGCTTCGAGCAGATCTTCAAGAACGCGCTGACCGGGCTCGGCATCGGCGGCGGCAAGGGCGGCAGCGACTTCGACCCGCACGGGCGGTCGGCCGCCGAGGTCATGCGCTTCTGCCAGTCCTTCATGACCGAGCTCTACCGGCACATCGGTGAGCACACGGACGTCCCGGCCGGTGACATCGGCGTCGGCGGGCGCGAGATCGGGTACCTCTTCGGCCAGTACCGGCGCATCACCAACCGCTGGGAGGCCGGCGTCCTGACCGGCAAGGGCCAGGGCTGGGGCGGCTCGCTGATCCGTCCGGAGGCCACGGGCTACGGCAGCGTGCTGTTCGCCGCCGAGATGCTGGCGGTCAAGGGGCTGTCGCTGGACGGGTTGACCGCGGTCGTGTCCGGCTCGGGCAACGTCGCGCTGTACACGATCGAGAAGCTGCAGCAGCTGGGGGCGAACCCGCTGACCGCGTCCGACTCCCAGGGCTACGTGGTGGACGAGAAGGGCATCGACCTCGCACTGCTGAAGCAGATCAAGGAGGTCGAGCGCGGGCGCGTGAGCGAGTACGCGCAGCGGCGCGGGCCGTCGGCGCGGTTCGTGCCGGGCGGGCGCGTGTGGGACGTGGCGGCGGAGGTGGCCTTCCCGTCGGCGACGCAGAACGAGCTGACCGCCGATGACGCGCGGACGCTGATCGCGAACGGGGTCAGGGCGGTGTCGGAGGGCGCGAACATGCCGACCACGCCGGAGGCGGTGCACCTGCTGCAGGCGGCCGGGGTGTCCTTCGGGCCGGGCAAGGCGGCGAACGCGGGCGGTGTCGCGGTCAGCGCGCTGGAGATGGCGCAGAACGCGGGACGCGTGGCGTGGAGCGCGGAGCGGGTCGAGGCGGAGCTGGCGGGGATCATGCGGGACATCCACGCGGTGTCGTACGCGACCGCCGAGCGGTACGGCTCCGCCGGGGACTATGTGACCGGGGCGAACATCGCGGGGTTCGAGCGGGTGGCGGACGCGATGCTGGCGCAGGGGTTGATCTGAGGCGCTGAGGCGTTGATGCGCTGAGTGAGGGCGGGTACGGGGTGCGGGCGCCGTCGTGGGTGGCGCTGCGTGAGGTTGTCCCCGACCCGCCCTTCCTCCGTTCCCCGGGGCTTCGCCCCGGACCCCGTGGCGCGGGCGCCGGTGGGGGGTGGGGTGGGTTCAGGCCCGGACCCCGTGGCTCGGGCGCCGGTGGGGTGGGTTCGGGTCCGGAGCCGTGGCTCGGGCGTCGGTGGGGGTGGGGTCGCCTGGGGTGGGCGGTCGTAGGGTGGGGTCGTTGATGGTGATCGACTCCGTAGGGGGATCAGTGCTGACCGCGCTCACCGGGGTGTATGGAGACCGGCCCGATGCCCTGCGGGTGGCCGGACGGGACGCCTCCTACGAGGAGCTGCTCGGTGCGGCCCGTGCCGTGGCTGCCGATGTCGCGGGGGCGCCCGCCTTCGCGGTGACCGCGACGGCCTCGCTGGAGACCGTCGCCGCCGCCGTCGGCGGGCTGCTGGCCGGGGTGCCCTTCGTACCGCTGCCGCCCGATGCGGGGCCCGCCGAGCGGGAGCACATCCTGCGGGACTCCGGCGCGGTGCTCGTCGACGTGGACTTCGCACGGCGTGGCGGGGAGGGGGGCTCGGCTGGAACGGTGGCCGGGCCCGGGCAGCCGGCGCTGATTCTCTACACCTCCGGGACCACCGGCCCGCCCAAGGGCGTCGTTCTCACGGCCGAGGCCGTGGCCGCCGATCTCGATGCCCTCGCCGAGGCCTGGCAGTGGAGCGCCGAGGACACTCTCGTGCACGGGCTGCCGCTGTTCCATGTGCACGGTCTGGTCCTCGGGGTGCTCGGAGCGCTGCGTACCGGCAGTCGTCTCGTGCACACCGGGCGGCCCACCCCCGAGGCCTACGCGGAGGCCGGGGGCAGCCTGTACTTCGGGGTGCCGACCGTGTGGTCCCGTATCGCGGGGGCGCCGGCGGCGGCCGCCGCGCTGAGCGGGGCCCGGTTGCTCGTCTCCGGTAGTGCCGCGCTGCCCGCGCCGGTCTTCCGGGACCTGGAGCGGCTGACCGGGCTGCGGCCCGTGGAGCGGTACGGGATGACCGAGACGCTGATCACCGTGAGCGGGCGCGCGGGCGGGGAGGTGCGGCCCGGTACGGTCGGCACCCCGCTCCGGGGGATCCGTACGCGCATCGTGGCGGAGGCCGGCGCGGAGATCGGCGAGCTCCAGCTCAGCGGGCCGACGCTGTTCTCCGGGTACCTGGGCCGGCCCGAGGCCACGGCCGCGGCGTACACCGAGGACGGGTGGTTCCGTACGGGCGACATCGCGGCCGTCGACGAGGCCGACGGGGTCCACCGGATCGTCGGCCGGGCCTCCATCGACATGATCAAGTCGGGCGGCTACCGGATCGGCGCCGGCGAGATCGAGAACGCGCTGCTGGACCACCCCAAGGTGAGCGAGGCAGCGGTGGTGGGGCTGCCGGACACGGATCTCGGGCAGCGGATCGTGGCCTTCGTGGTGGCCGAGGGCGTCACGGGGCCGGAACTGACGGACTTCGTCGCCGCGCACCTGTCGGTGCACAAGCGGCCGCGCGAGGTGCGGTTCGTGGCGGCGATCCCGCGCAACGCGATGGGCAAGCCGCAGAAGAAGCTGCTCCTGGGTGACGCCTGAGGGTGCGTGCGTGCCTCCCGGTTGCCGTCGGCGTGGTGAACGCCGAGGGTAGTGGGAGGTTTTGTCCGTTTCGGGTGGGGTCGATCGGAGTGCACGTGGACGCGGAGCAATTGCTGGAGCAGATCGCACAGGGGCACGAGAGGGCCCGCGGGGACGAGGGGTACTGGGCGGGGATGGCGGCGTTCCGTTACGGCTACCCGCTGGTGGAGATGCACCGCAGCCTGTGGGAGTGGCACGTCGACACGGGTGCGCCCACCCACCTGGGGGCGATCAACCAGGTACACCACACCCCGCGCCGCGCGGAGCCCAAGGACACCTACTTCGTCACCCCGATCGTCGACGCACCCTATTCACGGACCTTCGTCGACCTCTCGGCCGGGCCGGTGGTGCTGTCGGTGCCCCCGATCGCGGACCGGTACTTCACCGTGCAGCTGCTGGACATGTACACCAACAGCTTCGCCTACGTCGGCACCCGCACCGGCGACACCACGGGCGGCACCTACCTGCTGACCGGCCCGGGCCGGCGCGGCACCACACCGCCCGGCATCACGCGCGTCATCACCGCGCCCACCGAGCTCGTCTGCCTCCTGGCCCGCGTCACCATCCTCGACGACGACGTCCCTGCCGCCGTCGCCCTCCAGGGGCAGATCGCCCTGCGCCCGGCCGACCCCGGCGCGCCCGCGCCCGACCCCGCCGTCAACCCGCCCGCGCGTGACTTCCGCACCGGCGACCCGCTCGACTTCTACCGCATGCTCGCCGACTGCCTCACCGCCAGCCCGCCCCCCGCCACCGACGCCGGTGTCCTGGGCCTGCTCGCGCCGCTGGGCATCGCCCCGCACCACCCGTTCGACCCGGACGCCCTGCACCCGGCCGCCGTGGACGGCATGCGGCGCGCCGTCGCCGACAGCCTGCGGAACCTGTACGCCGAGATGCCCTTCGCCGGGCCCGCCCGCAACGGGTGGGTCATGGTCGACCCCGACACCATCGGCGACTGGGGCACCGACTACTTCTCCCGGCTGGAGATCGCCCAGCTCGGCCTGCTCGCCAACAAGGCCCAGGAGGCGTACTACGTCGGCGCCATGCTGGACGCCGACGGCCGGCCCATGTCCGGCGACCACACGTACGAGATTCGCTTCGCCCCCGACGGCTTCCCGCCGGTGGGCGCCTTCTGGTCGGTGACCATGTACCTCAACCCCGAAGGGTTCCTCGTCGAGAACCCGATCGGGCGTTACCACCTGGGGTCCCTGACCAAGGGCCTGCAGTACGGGCCCGACGGGTCCCTGACCCTCTACCTCCAGCGCGAGAATCCCGGTCCCGACAAAGAGGCCAACTGGCTGCCCAGCACCGAACCGGGCACCCTCTTCCGGCTCATCCTGCGCCAGTACCTGCCCCACCCCGACATCCTCACCGGCCGCTACGCACCGCCGGCCGTCACCCGTACCGACGGCTGACCCCGGAGTCCTGCCGGGGATCCGGGCATCAGGGGCCGGGTGGGTCAGGGAGTGGCGCGGGGCTTCGGCTACTTCATCCACGACGTCGAAAAGGGCAACGGGGCTTTCGGGCGGGGCAGGTAGCTTGCTCGCATGGACAAGACGTCTGATCAGGTCAGGACCGACCGGCGGGCTCTGATAGCCGCCGGAGTGACCGTCGTGCTGTGGGCCTCCGCGTTCGTTTCCATCCGCTCGGCGGCCGCGCACTTCGGGCCCGGAGCGCTCGCGTTCGGACGGCTGCTGACCGCCTCGGTCGCGCTCGGGCTGGTACTGGTCGTCAAGCGGGTGCCTCCGCCGCCGAGGCAGGCGTGGCCCGGGATCCTGATCTCCGGTGTGCTCTGGTTCGGGCTCTACATGGTGACGCTGAACTGGGGCGAGCAGCTCGTGGACGCCGGCACCGCGGCCATGATCGTCAACATCGGCCCGATCGTGATCGCGCTGCTCAGTGGCTGGCTGCTGAAGGAGGGCTTCCCGCCCCTGCTGTTGGCGGGCATGGCGGTCTCCTTCGCCGGCGCGGTGCTGGTCGGACTGTCCACCTCGCACGGCGGGTCCGCCTCGCTGGGAGGGGTCCTGCTCTGCCTGGTCGCCGCGCTCACGTACGGGGCCGGGGTGGTCGCGCAGAAGCCGGCGCTGGCGTACGCGAGCCCGATCCAGGTGACCACGTACGGCTGCTTCGTCGGTACGGCCGTCACCCTGCCCTTCGTCGGTCAGCTCGTCGACCAGCTTCCCGGGGCTCCGCTCGCCGCCGTCCTCAACATGTTCTACCTGGGGCTCTTCCCGACCGCGCTCGCCTTCACCACCTGGACGTACGCGCTGTCGCGGACCACCGCGGGGAAGATGGGCGCGACCACCTACGCGGTGCCCGCCGTCGTGGTGCTCATCGCGTGGATCGCCCTCGACGAGGTCCCGGCCGCGCTGACCCTGCTCGGCGGTGCGGTCTGCCTGGCCGGGGTCGCCGTGTCCCGGAAGCGCCGGGTCCCGGCGGTCTAGGGCGAGTTCCGGTGCCAGGCTGCGTCCACGTAGCCGAGCGTGCGGTTCATGGCGATGGCCGAGGCGTTCGCGGGGTGGTGCATCGTGCGGATGACGGGGGCTCCGTGGTGGTCGGCGAAGGCGATGCCGCGTCGCCCAGCCGGGCGAGGGTCGTGAAGCTGAAGCCCTCCGCCCGGCACCGGTCGACGTACGGGGTGAACCGGGCGGCGTCGAAGGTGCGGACGGTGAGTTCGAGGCGCACCCAGCGGACGCTCACGCGAGGCGCAGGTCTACGAAGGGCACGGTGTCGCCGGGGAGGACGTAGCGGTCGAACTCGGTGAAGCCCGCTCGGCGCGCGAAGTCCAGGCCCTCCGGGTTGGAGGCGAGCACCACGGTCTCGATCACCTCGGCGCCGAGGGACCGTGCCTGGGCGAGTGCGTAGGAGTACAGCTCCCGGCCGAAACCCCGTCCCCGGTACGCGGGCAGGACGCGCGCGATCACGGTGGCGGTCGTGGAGCCGGCGGCGGGGGGCCGGAGCGTCGTGCATCCGACGAGGGTGTCGCCGAGGTGGGCGACGTGCAGGACGTGGCGCGCGGAGCGCTCCCGTACGTCTTCCAGGGAGAGGACGGCCGTCGGGATGACGGTGTTGTGGACGTGCTGCCAGTCGCTCAGGGCGGCTTCGGAAGCGGCGTCCACCGAGTGGATGCGGAGACCGGAAGCCGGCGGCGGGGTGTCCTGCGCGGCGGCGTCGAGGAGGACGCGGGCCAGGGCGGACGGGGCGGAGAACATCGGCCAGTGGCCCGTGTTCAGGGTGACCCACTGCCAGTCCGGGCCGGTGGCCAGGAGCTTCGCCACGTCGGGGTGGGGGTCGGCGCCGTCCAGCAGGCATTTGACGTAGGTCGCGGGGAGCTCGGCGAGCGGGTGGGTCAGTACGGCCGGTTCGGTGAGCGTGGCGCCCGGGTGCGGGGTGGCACCGGCGAGGAGCCGGGCGGTCTGCTCGTCGGTGAGACCCTGGCCCTCGAAGTCGGCGGCCTGCAGGGGCGGCCAGAAACCGTCGTGCGCGGCGATCGAGGCCTCTACGGCGGAGCGGCCTTCCGGCCAGCCGGAGACGAAGGATCCGTCGTGGACGGGGACGTTGGCATCGACGAAGACCACCCGGTTCAGGCGGGCGCCGATCCGCTCGGCGGCCTGGCCGACCGGGATGCCGGAGTAACTGTGGCCCACGAGGACCACATCGCGCAGGCCGAGCTCGTCGATGGCGTCGACTATGTCCGTGACGTGGGTCTGCTGGCCGGCTGCGACGCCCCGCTTGTCCGCGAGGCCGGACAGGGTCAGTGCGTGGACCTCGTGGTCGCCGTCCGTGCCGTGCAGTGCGGTGCGGAGTTCGGCGGCCACCTCGTCCCATGCCGCTGCTCCCAGCCAGGCGCCTGCCACCAGTACGAATTCAGTCATGAACGTACGTTAATCGAACCGGATGTCGGCGGTGAGGGGCAGGTGATCGCTGGCGGTGGCGGGGAGCGTACGGACGTGGGTGACGGTGCCCGAGCGGGCCAGGATCTGGTCGATCCGGGCCAGGGGGAAGGCCGCGGGCCAGGTGAAGGCGAAGCCGGGGGTGGCGGGCGTTGCTTGTGCTGCCAGGGCGGTGCGGACGGGGGCCAGGCCGCGGTCGTCGGCGGTGCCGTTGAGGTCCCCGAGCAGGACGACGCGGTCGGCGGGCTCCGCGGCGAGGACGGCGCCGAGGAGGACGGCGCTCTCGTCGCGGCGGGCGGAGCCGAAGCCGGA
Source organism: Streptomyces sp. GL_141 (assembly GCF_057834385.1). Lineage (NCBI taxonomy): Bacteria > Bacillati > Actinomycetota > Actinomycetes > Kitasatosporales > Streptomycetaceae > Streptomyces > Streptomyces sp. GL_141. The sequence goes on along the minus strand of NZ_JBYQMI010000003.1, from coordinate 98,447 downwards.
GGCACCGAGGCGCAGGGAGGGCAGGTGGACGACGTAGACGGCGACGGGCCCGGCGGGGGTGGCGGCGGTGGCGCGCAGGGCGCGGTTCCAGTGCGGGTCGTCGGCGAGGGCCGACGGCCTGATGTCGACGGGGCGGACGTCCGTGAGCGGGTACGTCGACCAGAGGCCGACCGTGCCGTGGGTGGCGTGGTGGGGGTAGTCGGCGCCGAGGGTCTCGGTGAAGGCCGTGATGGCGGCGGGGGTGAGCTCCTCGACGGCGATGAGGGCGGGGTGCGGGGCGGCTAGGGCCTTGGCCGTGCGGGAGGGGTTCTGGTTCTCGTCGCTGATGTTGTGCTGGACGGTGGTGAGGGTGGTGTGCGTGGTGGCCGTGGGGGTGGCCGGGTGGGGGAGGAGGGTGCCGAATTGGCTCAGCCAGGCGGCGGTGGGGAGCAGGAGGGCCAGGGCGGTGGCCGCGGAGCGGCGTCGGAGGGCCAGGGCGAGGAGGAGGGGGACGGCCAGGCCGAGCCAGGGGAGGAACGTCTCCAGCAAGCTGCCGGGGTGGCCGGGGGTGTTGGGGACGAGGGAGGGGCGGGTGAGGAGTGCGGCGAGGAGTAGGGAGATCAGCACGGCGAGGGCTGTTGGCCCGGCCGTGGTTCTGGCCGTGGGCCAGGGGAGGGGGCGAGGGAGGAGGGGGCGGGGTCGGGTGGTGGGGCCGGGGGTTGAGTTGGGGGTTGAGCTGGGGGGCGGGCCCGCGTTTGCCTGGGTCATGGGGCCGTTCCTGTCTGTTCCGTGGGGAGTGTGTGGTGCGGCTCGTACGACGACGTCGGGGGTGGGGAGTCGGTTCCCGAGGGGTGTGAGCGTCCGGGGGGCGGGTGGGGCGTCGGCCGGGTTCGGGTGGGTTGGTGTGGGGGAGAGGAGCGCAGCGTGGTGAGTCGGTCGGCAGGGGTGTTGGGGCGGGGTGGTGGGGCGGTCGTGCGGTTGGGGGCTCTCGTGCCGTTGATGCGGCCCGGGTGGGTCGATGCGGGGCGGCAGTTGCTCGCGGGGCTCGAGCTGGCCGTGGGTGAGGTCAACGACGGGGGAGGGATCGACGGCCGGGCGCTGGAGCTTGTGGTTCGGGATACCGCGGCCGATCCGGAGCGGGCCGCCGCGGCCGTGGAGGAGCTGGCCGGGCTGGGTGTGGCCGCCGTGGTGGGGGAGTACCACAGCGTCGTCGCCCGGGCCGCCGCCGCTCGGGCCGACGCCCTCGGTGTGCCGTTCCTCTGCTCCTCCGCGGTGCTCGACGCGCTCACCGAGGAGCCGACGGAGTGGGTCGCGCGCCTGGCCCCGGCCCAGTCCCACGGCTGGCGGACCTACGCGGAGTTCCTGCTCGGGGCGGGCCACCGCAGGATCGCCGTGGCGACCCAGCCGAGCGTGTACTGGGCTTCCGGGACCCGCATCCTGCGGGAGTGCTTTGCCGCCCGCGGCGGCAGCGTCGTCGAGATCGGTGTGGAGGGGGACCCTGCCGAGGGGCTGTGCGACACCCTCGTCGAGGAGGGGGCCAGCGCGCTCCTGCTGCTGGTCGGGTATCCGGAGCCGGCGGCGGCGATCGTCAGGGCCGTACGGGGCGACCGGCGGCTCGGGGACGTCCTGATCGGGGCTCCGGCCGGACAGCCGGAGTTCGCCGGATGGGCCGGGGCGCTGGGCGAGGACGGCGTCGGGATCCCGTTCCTGCGCTACCTGCCCGAGCGGCTCGGGCCGCTCGGCGAGCGGGTGGGCAAGGAGCTCCGCGAGCGGTTGGGCGAGGAGCCCTCGTTCGTGGCCTTCGAGGGCTGGGACAGCGTCACCGTCCTCGCCGAGGTGCTGCGTGTGTACGGCACGGAGCGGGCGGCCGTCGCCGGGGCGTGGCCGCGGGTGGAGGTCGAGGGCACCCGCGGGCCGATCCGGTTCTCCCGGACACCGGGGGTCGGTGTCTGGCAGTGGGTCTGGGCACCTGTTCGTGTGGCCGACCGGGATCCGGCGGACCGCACCGGCCGTCGCTTTCGGATCGTCCACGGGGAGGACGGCGAAGGCACCCGCTGATGTGGCTTCAGGTGCCGGCCAGGTGGGCGCGGTACCAGGGGGCGGCGGAGGGGAGCAGGGCGAGGGGCGTGGAGGCGGGGCGCAGGCGGGTCAGCCGCCAGATGGGGTCGGCGCGCTGGTGGTAGTCGCGGGCCAGCAGGGAGAACTGCCGCTCCGTCACCCGGCCGGGGCGCACGCGGAGCTGTTCCACGCAGCGGTCCCACGACCACTCCTCGCGCACCTCCGGCACGATCCCTTCGGCGGCCAGGGCCGACACGAGGTCGGCGCTGGTCACCGCGGCGGGGTGGCTCGCGTGGTGGATCCCGCCCGCGACGGGGCCCGGGTCCGTGGCCAGGGCCTCGATCAGGCGGGCCAGCTCGCCGACGTCGATCACGGACAGCAGCGCGCGGCCGCCGTCCCAGCTGGCCGGGACCCGGTCGATCAGCTCGGCCAGGGCCGGGACCACCCAGCGGTCACCCGCGCCCAGCACCAGACCCGGCCGCAGGACGGTGCCGCCGGCGGCCAGCACCGGGGCCTCCGCCGCCAGCCGGGTGCGGCTCGCGGCGGACACCGGATCCGGGGCCACCTCGTCGACCTCGATCCCGCGGTGCGGGACGTTGCCGTAGACCGCGGCCGTGGACAGGTGGACGATCCGGCGCACCCCCGCCCGCGCGGCCTCCGCGAGGAGGGCCTCGCCGCCCAGGACGTTGACCGTGTGGCAGCGCTCCTCGTCCCGCCCGATGTAGGAGGCCAGGTTCACCAGCACGGCCGCGCCCTCGCAGACCCCGCGCAGCGAGTCGGGGTCGCCCAGGTCCGCACACACCCACTCGATGCCTTCGCGCTCCGCACCGGGGGTGCGGGCGAGGGCCCGCACCAGGACGCCGGGACGGTGGGCCAGGGCGTCCAGTGCGGCCGAGCCGATGAAACCGGTGGCTCCCGCCAGGACGATCACCCTGCGTCTTTCGGATATCTGCATGGAGTGACTTTATCGGCGCGGACCCGGCCCGGCCGGGTGCCCCCGTGTGCCCGTACAGCTCTTCTTCTCTCCTTCGCCCCGGGGTTCCGCCGTGTTCCCCCGTGTTCCCCCGTGTCCCCCGTTTTCCCGTTGCGCGGGCGAACGCCCTCGTGCCCAGCCGTCAGCGGGCGGTCCAGCCCCCGTCCACCGGGACCGTCGCGCCGACCACGAAGGACGCCTGGTCGCTCAGCAGCCACGCGGCCGCGTGCGCGATCTCGCGCGGGTCCGCCGTGCGCGGCAGCGGGGCCATGGTGTGCAAGTGCTCCTCCAGGCCCGGGTTCAGGTCGAACCACTGGGCCATCATCTCGCTGCGCGTGGTGCCGGGAGCGATGGCGTTGACCCGGACGCCCTGGGCGGAGTACTCGGAGGCCGCCTTCGTCAGCCCGATGATCGCGTGCTTCGAGGCGATGTACGCGGCGGCCGCCGGAGTGCTGACCAGGCCAGCGACGCTGCTGTTGTTCACGATGGCCCCGCCGCCCGGCAGCATCGCGGCGATCTCGTACTTCATGCAGTTCCAGGTGCCGCGGACATTGGTGGCCATGACGGCCTCGAAGTCCGCGTCCTCGGTGAGGTGCAGCGGCGCGGGCACGGTGCCCAGCCCCGCGTTGTTGAAGGCGGCGTCCAGGCCCCCGAAGAGCTCCACCGCCTTGTCCACCGCGGCCTTGACCTCTTCGGCGCGGGCCACGTCGACCACCGCGTAGGCGGCGGTGAAGCCCTCGTCCGTCAGCTCGCGGGTGAGGGTGGCCAGTTCCTCCTCGCGCCGGGCGGTGAGGAGCACCGACGCGCCGTTCTCGCAGAACACCCGGGCGGCGGCCGCCCCGATGCCGCTGCTGGCGCCGGTGATCAGGGCACGCCTGCCCACAAGGAGGCCGTTCTTTTCCGTCATGGTGAGTCTTCCGCCTTCGGTCTGCCGCGGTCCGGTGGAGTCTTCGGGGGAGGAGGTCGCCCCGGGCACTATTGGCTGGAAATCGACCCGTTGTGAGCGCTGGGCGGGCCCAGCGTCACGGGAACCGTCCGGTGGCCGTTCGAAACGAACGAGAACTTCGGCCGGAGTTCATCGGCCGGCACGGCCAGGGCGACGTCGGGAAACCGCTCGAAGAGCGCCGACAGCGCGATGGCGACCTCCATCCGGGCCAGGTTCACGCCGAGGCAGTGGTGGGCTCCGTACCCGAACGAGACGTGATCGGCGCGGGTGTCGCGGGTGATGTCGAAGAGGTCCGCCCCGGCCCCGTGCTGGAGGGGGTCGCGGCCCGCTCCGGCGAAGCAGATGACGATCGGGTCGCCCTGCGGGATCCGCACGTCGTCGTCGATCTCGATCGGCTCGACGGCGTAGCGCAGGATGCTGTGCGCGCCGGGCGGGTCCACGCGCAGGGACTCGTCGATCACGTCCTCCCACGAGGCCTTGCCGGCCCGTACGAGTTCGAGCTGCTCGGGGTGCGTGAGCAGGGAGACGACCGCGTTGTCGATGAGGTTCACCGTCGTCTCGTACCCGGCGGTGAAGAGGAGGATGAGATTGTCGAGCAGTTCTTTCTCGCTCATGTCCGCCGCGCCCGAGTCGCGTGCGGCGACGAGTCCCGAGGTCAGGTCGTCGGCGGGATTCTCCCTCTTGTGCGCGACGACCTCATTCAGGATCTCGTACATGGCTATGCCATTCGCCATCGCGTCCTCGGGGGTGATCGAGGTGGCGAAGAAGCTGTCGATGATCGTCTGGAGCGGATCACGCGCGGAATGCGGAATTCCGAAAAGCTCGCAGACGACCGCGTGCGGCAGTACGTGGGCGAATTCCTTGCGGAGGTCCACGGTCTGTTCCGCCGGGAGCCGTTCCAGGCGGTCCAGCAACCCGTCGGCGATTTCCTCGACCCGCGGCCGCAGGGCGGCCACCCGGCGCATGGTGAACTCCCCCGCCACCGGCTTGCGCAGGCGCGCGTGCTCCTCGCCGTAGGCGGTGACCATGTTCTGCACCGAGACCCAAATGGCCAGCGGCCACTCCTGGTCGACTTCTCCGCTGATCCACGCCGGCCAGTGCCGGTAGGCGTCCTTCGACACCCGGGGATCGGTGAGCAGGCGTTTCACGAGTGCGTAGTCCGTGACGGACCACGCCTCCACACCACCGGGGAGCACGATTCTGACGGCACGCCCGCGGGAGCGTATTTCCTTGATCTCTCCGTGAATGTCCTGGCCGAGCGGATCGATGACGAACGGGCACTGCCTGCTCACAGGAGTATCCCTCCTACAACTGCTGGTGACGGTGAGTCGGGTGACGTCACAGGCTGGCATGTCGCCGCCCTTCCCGCCACTTTGAGCATGGGTGTCTCGGACAGTGGATCGCGAGAAACCGCTCCCCATTTCACTGGAAATGGCGGAGATCAGGCGGAAACGGGAATTGCTTCGAGCAGGGCGAGGAAGACGCGTCGGCCGCTCTGGTGGCCGGTGACACTCAGGGAGAGGGTGTTGTCCCGGTTCCGGGTCACCGGCTGTGCCTGAACCAGGCAGGGGGTGTTGAACTCCGCGTACCGGTCGAAGGCCAGGCGCAGCGCGGTGGGGTACATCCGGGTCGTGCCGGCGACGGCGAAGGCGGCCTGGTGGGAGGCCTCCAGGAGGACCATGCCGGGCACATGATCGTTTTCGTGTGCGAACAGCGTCTTGCTCGTGGTGTGCGGCCGCAGGGTCCAGCACCGGGGATCCCTGGTGGGAGCCAGCAGGACGTGGGCGGGGTCGGTCCGCAGCACGAGGGCGGGGTGCACCGGTTCCGGCACGGGCAGGAGCGGCCGGGCGTCGGCGTACTCGCCCCGCATCCGGCGGTAGGCGCCGGGAGAGGTGCACGTCAGACTGCCGCCGCCGGTGGCGATGACCCGGCCGTCCCGCACCACGGTCATGTGGCAGACCATGCCGGAGAACCGGTTGCCCCGGCGCTTGATGTCCGTGCACGTCACGTCGATGTGGACGGGGGAGTCGCCGTCCGTTCCCAGGAGTTCGGGATCGATCCGGTAGTGGATGTCGGACATGACGAACTGGTGCCCGAGGGGGACGCCGTACTCGGCGTGGGAGAGCAGAATTCCCGTCTGGCGAATGGCCTCCGCGATGACGGCCGGAGAACGGAAACCGTGGAGCGCGGTATGGAAAGGATGGTTTTCCGGCCAACGCAGGGACACATTGAACCGGTCGGTACCGGTTCGTTCCCAGTCGGAGAGGAACACCTCGGAGGTGTCCGGGCGGTGTACAAGCCAGTGCGGTACGGCCGGAAGCCTTGCATCTGAGACCCCGACCGACGGTCTTTGGGCGTTTTCGGCCGGATAAGACGTTATTAACATGAACTCCCCCTCGGGCTCCAAGGCAGATTCGAGCCGCTGATGGTATGTCCCGGTCGCCGCAAGATACGTGCTGCCTGGTATAATTTGCAACGGCTGTTTTCGGTGACATGCTCGTACCCCCGAGGAGGTGCATGATTGGCCGCCAGCATCGTGGAAGGAGCGAGGGTGTCTCAGAGGGAGGCTTCTCGGCGCACCCGGCAGCTCATCGTCGAGGCGGCCGGCGCCGTGTTCGCGGAGAAGGGCTTCAACGGGGCCACGATCGCGGACGTGTACCAGCGGCTCGGCCTCACCAAGGGTGCCTTCTACTACTACTTCAAGGGCAAGGAAGAGCTGGCCCAGGCCGTTCTGGCCAGCCAGATCGACACGCTCGGCTTCCCGCTCGTACCGCGGAGCACCCGGCTCCAGGAGCTGATCGACAAGGGCATGCTCTTCGCCATTCAGATCCGCAGTGATCCGATCGTGCAGGGCAGCCTGAGGCTCTCCCTGGAGCGCGGAAGTCACCACGCGGACCGCTTGCGTCCCTACCAGGACTGGATCGACCACAACCGTTTCGCACTCGGGCAGGCCCGGGAGTGCGGTGAACTCCACGCGCACGTGGACCTGGACGCGGTCGCCAACCTCTTCGTCGGCGCCTTCACCGGAGTGCAGGTGCTCTCGGAGGTGCTGACCGACTGGGAGGACCTGGAAGTACGGGTATCCGTGCTGCTCAGGCACATCATGCCGATCATCGCCCTGCCGACGGTACTGGCCGAACTGGACATGGCCCCGGGCCGTGCCGAGCGGGTCATCGCCGACCTGGAGAAGCATCTGCGGGAGCGGGCCGAGAGCGAACTCGCGGAGCCGGCCGAGCTCCAGGACTAGTACCTCCCGCGGGACGACGCGTCCTGCGGAACGATCGCTTTCCCCCGCTTGCCTCCGCCGGGCGTCCTCGACGCCCGGCGGAGGGTTTTCCGCAGCAGATTCGGTGCTTCGGGCGACGACATCAGATCTTCCGATGACGGTTGCCTACCTTCATGCAGGTTTGTTTCCATGGGCGCGGCCCCGAGCCACATACGAGGCTCTTGACCGACCACGGAGAACCCACATGATCAAGCTCGATGACATCCGCCGGCACGCGGCGGGCGGCGTGACGCGGGATGCCTTGGTCGACGGCCAGGTGCGGCTGACCTGGGGCCAGTACGCCGAGACCGTGGAGCGGACCGCGGCAGGACTCACCGAGCACCTGCCCCAAGAGGGCGCGGTCCGGGCGGTCTTCCTCGCCGGGAACAGCTGGCAGCTCACCGTCGCGATGAGCGCCTGCGCCACCCTCGGCGTCTCCTGCACCGGTCTCGACCCGCAGAGCGGCACGGACGATCTCGGCCAGGTGCTCTCCTGGCTGGAGCCGTCCGTGGTCTTCGTGACCTCGGAGCACCGCGCCACCCTCGACCAGCTCGTTTGGCCCAGCGGGCCGCAGGCCGTGCACGTCCTCCTGGACGGGATCACGGCCCCCGGCGCCCCGGCCGCGCCCGGCAAGCACCAGGCGCTCAACTTCGACCTGCTGACCTCGGCCGAACCCCTGCGCACCCTGCCGGCGCCCCGGCCGTACGAGTCCTTCGCGGTCAGCGCGCGCAGTGAGGGGCCCTCCCGGATCGCCGTGCGCCGCACCCCCTCCGAGGGCCGCCACCTGGTCGACCTCGTCGACGAGTTCGGGCTCAACCGGGACGACGTCCACCTGGCCTCCGCCCCGCCGACCGAGCCCACGGCCCTCGCGCTGGCCCGCACGATGCTCGGCATCGGCGCCACCGTCGTCCTCGCGGACGGGGCCGGCCCCGAGACCCTGGCCGGCCTGCTCGTCGCCGAGCGCGTCAGCACCGGCGTGATCACCCCCTCCACCCTGCACGGAGTGCTCGGACTGCCGGAGACCGCCGAGCCCTCGCCGCGCACCCGCCACCTGCGGTTCCTCCTCACCCCCGGCGCCCACCTGGGCCGATGGACCGTCAACACGGCCTGGGAGCGGCTCGGCCCGGTGCTGCACACCGCGCTCGGCAGCGCGGAGACCGGGCTGACCGCCGTCATGGGCCCCGAGGAGCTGCTGGTCTCGCCGCCGCGCTCGGGCCACACCACGCTCGGCACCACCGTCGCCGTCCTCGGCGAGGACGGGCAGCCGGTGGGGCAGGGCGAGAGCGGCCGCCTCGCCTTCGCGGGCCACCAGGTCATGGACGGCTACCTGGACGGCGAGACCCAGGTCGCCGAGCTGGACCTCGGCTGGGGCGCGGAGCGCTTCCTCGTCACCGACGAGTCCGGGTACGTGGACGAGACCGGCCGGCTGCTGGTCACCGGGCGGGTCACCGACGTGCCCGTGGTGGTCCGCGATTCGGCGGTCGACACCGAGCTGTTCCGGCTGGAGTCGGACCTGCTCAACCTGCCCTGCCTGCGCGACACCGCCGTCATGCGGGTCAGCAGCGCGGTGCTGGGCGACGCGATCGTGGTGCCCTTCATCGCCGTGGCGGTCGGCCGCGAGGCCACCGGCTACCAGGCGCTCAGCGCGGCCTGCGCCCGCCGGGTGCCGTCGCTGCCCGCGCACGTCATCGCCGTCGACACCATCCCGTACAGCCCGACGGGCCGCATCCGCACCGGGGACCTCCTCGACGCGGTCCTGCCCATCATCACTCTGAACCTGCAGCTTGAGCAGTCGATGCAACAGGAGATGTCCGCGTGAACCTTCCCTCCTTCGACGACCAGCCGTACGACGAGGTGCTGGTGGAAGACTTCGAGACGGCCTTCTTCGCGCTCGAGCTCGAGCTCCTCGACCTGCCCTGCGTCCAGGACATCGCGGTGATGCGCACCCGGCTGCCCGAGGTGGGCGAGACGCTGGTGGTGGCCTTCGTACCGCTCGTGGAGGAGGACCAGGAGGCCGGCGGACGCCAGGCCGCGCTGGCCGCCTGCGAGCGGCGCATGCCGTGGGTGCTCTCGCACGCGGTGGCCGTCGACGCGATCCCGCGGGCCGCCGACGGATCCGCGCGCACGGGGGTCCTGATCGACCGTCTGCTCCCGCAGATCGCCCGGGACCTCCTCTCGCCGATGGAGATGTCCGACTAGTCCACTCCGCCCAACCCGCTGTCAACCACGAAGCAGCGGCTGACCTGTGGCCATGCCCTCCCTGCGGGCATGGCCACAGGTATGTCCGCGGTCGTGCGGGGCAGTTGAGCGCGAATCCTCGTACTGCAGTTATACCTGCACCGTGGTATGTTTCTAGTCTCCGAGGCTCTGAGCCTCGCAGAAGGGAGCCCCTGCCGTGCAGTTCCAGCAGTTACGCTCGTTCCGTGAAGTGGCCGCCGAGATGAGCTTCACTCGCGCCGCCCGCAACCTCCACTACTCGCAGCCCAGCGTCACCGCCCACATCAAGAACCTCGAGGACTACATCGGGGCCGAGCTGTTCCATCGCGCCGGCGGCCGGGTCCAGCTCACCGAGGCGGGCATGCGGCTGCTGCCGCACGTAGAGAAGATCATTCTGATAGCCGAGGCCGCCTGCATCGACGCGGCGTCCGCCGGCCACACCCGTCCCGCCGCCTGACCAGCCGCCGGACATCTTTTTGCAATTCATTTCCATTCGGCCCGGCTGTCGTATCCGAATTACTTGGATCAACGCCGGGTCGAAGGTATTTACGGGCATTCGGAATTCACTGTTCCGCAATATTGAGAAGCGTGCCGCGACCCTTCTCTGCGAAGTCGACAAGGCTTCTCCATCTGGTTGTTGACGTACTGCCTCGAACGTGTTGGCGCCAGGGTTGGCGTAGATGGGCAATTGTCCGTGCGCAGCCCCGCAAGAGCTGATCGGCGGCCGAGCCTACGCTCGGGTCAATCGAACTGTGCGCCCGGCAGCGGTCGCTTGTATTACCCCTGGAGAGGACACCAAAATGGGTCAGGTCCCGATAGTGGATCAGTCGGCCGGCGAGGCTCCGAACGACCTCATGACGGGCGACTCCTACCTGGAGAGCCTGCGTGACGGCCGCCAGGTCTTCGTGGACGGCGAGCTCGTCAAGGACGTGACGACGCACCCGGCCTTCGCCATGGCCGCGCGGTCGACCGCGCACCTCTACGACGCGCTCCACCACCCGGACACCAAGGACCTGATGACGACGGTCGACCGGTACACGGGGTACCGCGTCCACCGCTTCTTCACCCCGGCGCACTCGCCCGAGGACCTCATCAAGGCCCGCGACGCCATCGAGCACTGGGCCCGCCTGAGCTACGGCTTCATGAACCGCACGCCCGACTACAAGGCGTCGTTCATGGCCGGCCTGGCCGTCACCCACGACTTCTACGAGCCCTTCGGCGACAACGCCCGCGCCTGGTACGAGAAGTACGCCCGTCAGGGCCTCTCGATCAGCCACGCGATCGTCAACCCGCCCGTCGACCGCAACAAGCCGGCGCACGAGATCCGCGACGTCTACCTCAAGGTCGTCGAGGAGCGCGGGGACGGCATCGTCGTCGAGGGCGCCAAGCTCATGGCCACCGCCTCGGCGCTGAGCAACGTCGCCTTCGTCGGCCAGATCCACCTGGCCAACCTGGAAGCAGGCAAGGCCGAGGACATGGCGCTGGCCTTCATGGCCCCGCTGAACACCCCCGGCATGAAGGTCGTCTGCCGCACCTCCTACGAGGGCCAGGCCACCAGCCCCTTCGACAACCCGCTCTCCAGCCGGTTCGACGAGAACGACGCGGTGCTGGTCTTCGACAAGGCGTTCATCCCGTGGGAGAACGTCCTGATCTACCGGGACACCGAGAAGATCCACCAGTACTTCCCGCGCTCCGGCCTGCTCTCCCGCGGCTTCTTCCAGGGCGCGATCCGCATGTCGGTCAAGCTCGAGTTCATGGCGGGCATCCTCGACAAGGGCACCCGCATCAACGGCACGGACGGCTTCCGCGGCGTCCAGGCCGGCCTCGGCGAGCTGCTCGCCTGGCGCCACCAGACCTGGGCCGTCACCAGCGCCATGGCCCTGGACCCGGAGGCCGGCCCGGCCGGCACCGTCCTGCCGCGCATGGACTACTCGGCCGGCTACCGGGCGCTCGCCCCGCTCAGCTGGGAGCGCACGCACCGCTTCTTCGAGGAGCACCTCGCGGGCGCGCTGCTGATGACCCCGTCCAGCGCCAAGGACCTGCAGAACCCCGAGCTGCGCCCGCTGCTCGACCGTTACTACCGCGGCACCGGCGCCACCGCCGAGGAGCGCACCAAGCTCTTCAAGCTGGCCTGGGACGCGATCGGCACCGAGTTCGGCGCCCGCCACGAGCTGTACGAGCTCAACTACGCCGGCGGTCCCGACCAGGTGCGCCTCGACACCCTGAACTGGTCGCGCGGCGCCGGTCTGCTCGACAACTACGGCGACCTCGTCCAGCGGGCCCTGGACGACTACGACCTCGATGGCTGGACCCGCGGCCGCTGGGCCCAGGACAACTGACCGTCAAGCCCGCGTACGGACGGGTGCCCGCGGCCGACGCGCCGCGCGCACCCGTCCGCGCCCAGCAGAGAGGCCCGGCCATGAACCACGACCTGCGCGATGTGATGCGTTCCTTCGCCACCGGAGTCTGCGTCGTCAGCACCTACACCGACGAGGACGGCGTCCGCACCCACAACGCGATCACCGTCAACTCGCTCACCTCCGTCTCCCTGGAACCGCCGCTGGTGTCCCTGAGCTTCCGTCACGACTCGGAGTTCTTCGCCGAGCTGCTGCGGACCGGCGTCGTCGGAATCTCGATCCTCGGCGCCGAGGGCGAGTCCACGGCCCGCGCGTTCGCGCGCCGGCGGCCCGAGCGCGACCAGGCGCTGACCGAGGTTCCCGGCGCTCCGGGCGAGGCCACCGGGACGCTCCTGTTCGAGGCGGCGGCCTGGATGGAGTGCAGCCTGCGCGACCACGTGGTCGCGGGTGACCACGTGATGGTCATCGGCGAAGTCGTCGCCATGGGTGCCCGCGAGACCCAGACCCCCCTGATCTTCCTTCAGGGCGGATTCCACAGATTCGAACTGGAACAGGTGTGACGTGCGCGCGAAGAACCTGCTGAGCTGGCGGGTGCTCCTCGGAGCGGCCCTGGCCATATCAGCCCTGACCCTGCTGATCCTGCCCGGCAACCCGGCGCAGGCCACGGACTCCACCGCGGAGGCCGCGGCGCGTACGCCGGGCTCGGTGACCGTCTGCCTGGTGACCCGGGACGCCCCGACCCGCGAGCGCACCGTCAAGGTCGCGAAGTGGGCCTCGCAGGTCCTGCTCAAGGAGACGCTCTCCTACGCGGGGCCCTGTGCCTCGTACGGCGCCCCGAGCCCGCTCGGCAACGGCACCGTGCGCACGTACGCGCAGATCAACGGCACCACCCCGCAGACCGTCGGCTTCGTCTTCCCCAAGGACACGCTGACCGGCCTGCCGACCACCATGACCGACGGCAACCACTGCTACGACATGGACGGCAACGGCACGGTCAACGAGCACACCGAGTGCGTCGGCGGCCACGAGCGCCCGCTGGAGCTGCCCTCGCAGCTGACCGCGCTGCCCGGGATGCCGCTCAAGTGGGCCCTGCTGAACTACAACCCGATGGGTCACGGGCCGGAGCACATCTACACCGTCCCGCACTTCGACATGCACTTCTACACGCAGTCCAAGGCGGAGCGCGACGCGATCCGCAGCGGCCCCTGCGGCCTGGCCATCAACTGCGACGACTACGCGACGGCCATCAAGCCGATCCCCCCGCAGTACCTGCCGACGGACTACGTGAACAACAACGTGGCCGAGGCGGCCATGGGCAACCACCTGGTCGACATGAACTCGCCCGAATGGCACTCCACCGCCTTCACCCAGACCTTCATCTACGGCTCCTACGACGCCAAGATCAGCTTCCTCGAGCCGATGATCACGAAGGCCTGGTTCGAGGGCGTCGCCGCCGGGGTCAACCCGAGCCGCTGCTGGCCCATCAAGCAGCCGCAGCAGTGGCAGACCGCCGGCTGGTACCCGCAGGAGTACTGCATCGACTACCGCGCCAACCGCGGGGACTTCACCGTCTCGATGAAGAACTTCAAGAACTCCGCCGGCTGAGTCGCACGGACCCGAGTCGCAGAGAGCAAAAACCATTGGCCGACCGGCCCGCCCCCGCCGCACCGGGGGCGGCCGGCGGCTCCCACTGAATCCCCGGAGTAGGCGAGGAAAGGGCCACCGTGATCGCGGACAGCAAGGCCGGCGCACGACGACCCCGCGCCTTCCACGAATTGATTGGTGACTGACACATGTCCCGTGGATTCTCGATCGGTATCGTCGGAGGAGGCGCGGCTGCAGTCTGCTTGATCGACGCGTTGTCGCGAACACAAAGCGAACCGGGCAGCCTCACGGTCTTCGAACCGTCACCGCACCTGTGGCGCGGGCGTGCCTACCAGGTCGACACCGAGACCCTCAAGGTCAACGCGACGCCCGACGACATGTCCGTGCGCGCCGGCGACCTCCAGCACTTCGAGAACTGGCTGGAGACGCGGGACAAGGTCATAGGGGTCCGCACCGGAGTCGACCGCTGGTCCGGGAGCCGCTTCGCCCCCCGGACCGTCTACGGCGAGTACCTCGAGCAGACGGCCTACGCCGGGCTCGGCGAACTGCGCCGCCAGGGCTGGCGGGTCGACCTCGTCGGCGAGGGCGTCACCTCCGCGAGCCGCGCCGCCAACCGGGTCCTGCTGCGCACCGGCAACGGCCGCGCCCGCGCCTTCGACTACGCCATCCTGTGCGTCGGCGGCGACAGCCCCAAGGACGTCTACGGTCTGGGCGACACCCCCGGCTTCGTGGGGGACCCGTACCCGATCGTCAACAAGCTGGCGGACGTCGGCGAGCGGGAGCACGTCGCGATCATCGGCAGCGGCCTGACCGCCATAGACATCATCCTGTCGCTGGCCGCGCAGGGCCACCAGGGCAAGATCAGCCTGCTGTCCCGGCGAGGCGTCCTGCCCGGAGTGCGGCAGAAGGCGGTCCCCTTCGAGCTGCGGCACTTCACCCCGCACCGGATGGAGGAGATGGCCGCGATCCACCCCGAGGTCACCCTCGAGGACATCGCCACCATCATGCGGGCCGAGTTCCGCGACGTGGGCGCCGACCTGGACGCGGTGGTCTCGGAGATCATCCGGGTCGACCTGGAGGACCCGGTCGACCGGCTGCGCCGGCAGATCGAAGAGGTCGACTCCCCCCACATGGGTCTGCGCATCCTCCAGCGCGCCGTCCCCGAGACCGGCCCCGACGTCTGGCCGATGCTGCGCGAACAGGACAAGGTCCAGCTGCTGCGCGCCCACTACCGCACGATCATGAGCCTGTGCTGCCCCATGCCGCCCGGCAGCGCCGGAGTCCTCCTCGACCTCGTCGAGGCGGACAAGCTGGAGATCGTCGCCGGCCTGCAGAACATCACCCCGAACCCCGAGGCCGGCTTCGACGTCGTCACCGCCGAGGGACACGACTTCACGGCCGACCGCGTCATCAGCGCGGTCAACGCCTCCGAGGGGCGCATCCCCACCAGCGCCGCGCCCCTGGTCACCTCGCTGATGCGCAGCCGCGTCGCCAGCCGCCACCCCCACGGCGGCCTGCACATAGCGCGTCCGACCAGCCAGCTGACCACCAACGGCCGGCCCGACCCGCGCCTGTACGGGCTCGGGAACATCGCGGCCGGCTCGCTCTTCTTCACCTTCGGCATCCCCTCCCTGGTCGACCGCAGCCAGGACATCGTCGGCGCGATCCTGCAGCACGCCGAGACCGTCACGGCCGCGACCCAGGAGAACGAGGACGTCCTGCTCACGGTCTAGCCGCCGGCGGGGACCGCCCCGCTCACGGCCGGGCCGCCGCCCGCACCCGTACCCGTACCGACACCGGAAAACGACCCGGAGATTCCGGAGATGAGGACCCCCGAGCATGAGCGTCACCGAGACCGACCGGCCCGCCTACCTGGCGGACACGCACACCGGCCTGCCGATCCCGAGCGAGCCGGTCTTCGCCACCCACGAGGAGACGCGCCGCCACCGCAAGCAGCGGCTCGCCGCCGCGCTGCGGCTGTTCGGAAAGTACGGCTTCGGTGAGGGCATCTCGGGCCACATCTCGGTCCGCGACCCGGAGCACGAGGACCGGTTCTGGGTGAACCCCTTCGGCGTCTCCTTCAACCTGGTCCGCGTCGCCGACCTCATCTGCGTGGACTCGGCGGGCACCGTCGTGGAGGGCAAGCACCGGGTCAACCCCAGTGCCTTCGTCATCCACTCGGCCATCCACGAGATGCAGCCGGGCGCCACGGCGGCCGCCCACGGCCACACCGCGCACTCCCGCGCGCTGGGCGCCCTGGGCCGCCTGCTGGACCCCATCGACCAGGAGTCCGCCGCCTTCTACAACCGCCAGGTCCTCTACGAGGAGTACGAGGGCCCCTCGGTCTCGGCCGAACTCGGCCGCGACATCGCGGAGAAGCTCGGCGACAACCGCGCGATCCTGCTGCGCCACCACGGCCTGATAACCGTCGGCGGATCGCTCGACGAGGCCGTGCACTGGTTCTTCACCTACGACAGCTGCGCCCAGGTGCAGCTGCTCGCCCGGGCGGCGGGCACGCCCAAGAGCTTCACCCATGAGCAGGCCGTCGCCGCTGGGGACGGCTTCGGCAACGAGCAGCTGGGCTGGTTCAGCTTCCAGCTCCTCTGGGACGAGATCATCCGCGAGCAGCCCGACTTCCTCGAAGAGGACTAGCCCGCGGGACGTCTCCTCGTCCGGCACCACCCCCCGAAGAATCACCGAGGAAGAAGAGGCACCACCATGAACATCCTGCTTTTCGGAGCCAGCGGACACATCGGCAGCGCCATCGCCGGCGAACTGCTCTCCCGCGGCCACGCCGTCACCGGCGTGACCCGTACCGGCGAGATCGCGGGCACCAGCCACGAAGGCCTCAAGGTGATCGCGGGCGACGCCACCAACGCGGACACCGTGGCCGAACTGTCCGCGGCGGGCTACGACGCCGTCGCCTCGGCTGTCGGCCCCAAGCTCGGCGTCGACGACGACCACAAGATCATCGTCGGTGCGGCCAACGCGCTCATCGAGGGCCTCACCCGCAGCGGCGTACGCCGTGTCGTGGTCCTCGGCGGCGCCGGCAGCCTGGAGGTCTCCCCGGGCGTCAAGGTCATCGACAACCCGAACTTCCCGGCCATGTGGAAGCAGAACGCCCTCGCCCAGAGCGAAGCGCTCGCCCTCTACCGCCAGGCCGGCTCCCTGGACTGGACGTTCATCTCCCCGGCCGCCCAGATCGAGCCCGGTGAGCGCACCGGGACCTATCGCGTCGGCGGTGAGCAGCTCCTGGTGGACGCCGAAGGAAAGAGCCAGATCAGCATCGCTGACTACGCGGTCGCCTTCGCGGACGAACTGGAGCGCGGCGACGCGATCCAGGCCCGCATCACCGTCGCCTACTGATTCCGCGTTCCCCCGGAGGGGATCAGAAACATGACTTCATCCGCCACACCGAAGAGCGCCGGCATCGTCCGGTTCGCCATCATCCTCGGCGCCCTCACCGCTCTCGGCCCGCTCGCCAACGACGCGTACATGCCGGGCCTTCCGCAGATCGCCGAGGACCTGAACACGAGCGCCTCGGCGGCCCAGCTCAGCCTCACCGCCTGCCTGCTCGGCCTCGGCATCGGCCAGCTCATCGCCGGACCCGTCAGCGACGCGCTCGGCCGGCGCCGTCCGCTCATCGCCGGTCTGGCGCTGTTCGCCGTCACCGCGCTGCTGTGCGCCTTCGCCCCCAACATCTGGACGCTGGTCGGGCTGCGCGCCCTCCAGGGCCTCGGCGGCGCCACCGGCATCGTCATCGCCTCCGCGGTCGTGCGCGACCGGCACACCGGGCCCGCCGCGGCCCGGTTCTTCGCGATGCTGATGCTGATCACCGGCATCGCGCCGATCCTGGCCCCCGTCCTCGGCGGCCAGCTGATGCTCGTCACCTCGTGGAAGGGCATCTTCATCGCCCTCGCCATCATCGGGGCCCTGATGCTCTTCGGCGTCGCCGGCGCCCTGCCGGAGACGCACCCCGCGCAGCGGCGCGTGCGCGGCGGCCTCAAGGCCACCGGCCCGATCTTCCGCCGGCTGCTCTCCGACCGCGTGTTCGTCGGCTACAACCTGGCCTGCGGCTTCGCCTTCGCCGCGATGTTCGCCTACATCTCCGGCTCGACCTTCGTGCTCCAGTCCATCCACGGGATGTCCCCGCAGGGCTACAGCGTCGTCTTCGGGGTCAACGCGCTCGGCCTGGTCATCGCCGCGCAGGTCAGCGGCCGCATCGTGCACAAGACCGGCCCGCGCGCCCTGCTCGCCACCGGTCTGGCCATCTCTGCGGTCGGCGGCCTCGCGCTGCTCGCCGTCGTCCTCACCGACGCCGGTCTGGCCCCGCTGCTCGTCGCGCTCTTCCTGGTCGTCTCCAGCGTCGGCCTCGTCCTGCCGAACTCCTTCGCGCTGGCCCTCCAGGACCACGGCGACGTGGCCGGCTCGGCCGCCGCGCTGCTGGGCCTGTCCCAGCACCTGATCGGCGCGGCCGTGGTCCCGCTCGTCGGCCTCGCCGGCGAGGACAGCGCGGTGCCGATGGGCATTGTCATCGCCGTCCTCGGCGTCGGCGGTCTGCTCTTCTTCGGCCTCACCAAGGGCCACAAGGCCGCCGTTGAGGAAGCCGAGGGCCAGGCGTCGCAGGTCCAGGAGCCCGCGGCCCGGACCGCCGAGGTCCACGAGCCGGTCTAGGCCCCGGGCGAGACAGGCTCCGCAACGGAAATGCCCACCCGGGGGTCCGTACGGCCGCACCACCGTACGGACCCCCGGCACCCGGGGCCGCCATCCCGGGCGGCGACAGGCCCACACCTCTTCCCTTTCCCACCGAAACCGATCGAGGCACAGCCACCATGACCCTCGCCACGCACGCCACGGCCGTCGACTCCTGGCGGCTGCTGCCCGCCGCCCAGCAGCCGTCCTACCCCGATCCCGTCGCCCTGCGCTCCGCGCTCGACGACCTCGCCTCCTACCCGCCCCTGGTGTTCGCCGGCGAGTGCGACCGGCTGCGCGACCGGCTCGCCGACGTCGCCCGGGGCGAGGCCTTCGTCCTCCAGGGCGGGGACTGCGCCGAGACCTTCGACGCCGTCAGCTCCGACCAGGTCCGCGACAAGGTGCAGACCCTGCTGCAGATGGCCGCCGTCCTCACCTACGCGAGCTCCGTGCCCGTGGTGAAGATCGGCCGGATCGCCGGGCAGTACTCCAAGCCCCGTTCCAAGCCCACCGAGATCCGTGACGGCGTCGAACTGCCCGTCTACCGCGGCGACTCCGTCAACGGCCTCGCCTTCACCCCGGAGTCCCGCACCCCGGACCCCGAGCGGCTCAAGCGGATGTACCAGGCCTCCGCCGCCACCCTGAACCTCGTACGGGCCTTCACCACCGGCGGCTACGCCGACCTGCGCCAGGTCCACGAGTGGAACCGCGACTTCGTCGCCGCCTCCCCGGTCGGCGAGCGCTACGAGCGCCTCGCCAAGGACATCGACGACGCGCTCACCTTCCTCGCCGCCTGCGGCGCCGACCCGGCCGCCGTCCACTCCTCCGAGATCTTCGCCAGCCACGAGGCACTGCTCCTGGACTACGAGGCCGCGCTCACCCGCGTCGACGCCCGTACCGGCCGGCTGTACGACGTCTCCGGCCACATGATCTGGATCGGCGAGCGCACCCGTCAACTGGACGGCGCCCACGTCGAGTTCGCCTCCACGGTGCAGAACCCCATCGGAGTCAAGCTCGGCCCCACGACCTCCGCCGACGAGGCCCTGCGCCTCATCGACAAGCTGGACCCGCAGCGCGAGCCCGGCCGCCTCACCTTCATCACCCGGATGGGCGCACCCCACATCCGCGAGATCCTCCCCGAGCTCATCGGCAAGGTCACCGCCGAGGGCGCCCGCCCCGCGTGGATCTGCGACCCGATGCACGGCAACACCTTCGAGGCGCCCAGCGGCCACAAGACCCGGCACTTCGACGACGTGCTCGACGAGGTCACCGGCTTCTTCGAGGTCCACCGCGCGCTCGGCACCCACCCCGGCGGCATCCACATCGAGCTGACCGGCGACGACGTCACCGAATGCGTCGGAGGCGGCGCCGAGGTCCGGCTCACCGACCTCGGGCAGCGCTACGAGTCCGCGTGCGACCCGCGCCTGAACCGCAAGCAGTCGCTCGACCTGGCCTTCCGGGTCGCCGAGCTGTACCGCGACCGCCGGACGGACGCGGCGGCCCGCCGCGAAGCCGTACCGGCCGCCGCCTGATCCCGAGCGACCGATCGACGTACCGTCCTGAAGCAAAGGGAGAAGCCCATGTCCGTGCGTGCCCTGCGCGGTGCCATCCAGCTGGAAGTCGACGAGCGGGGCCACCTGCTGGACGGGGTCCGCACACTGTTCCAGGAGATGCTCGCCGCCAACGGGCTCGACCAGGAGGAGCTGGTCAGCCTGTTCTTCACGGCGACCCCCGACCTGGTCAGTGAGTTCCCGGCGGTCGCCGCCCGCGATCTGGGCGTGACCGACGTGCCGATGATGTGCGCGCAGGAACTGGACATCGCCGGGTCCCTGCCCCGGGTCGTGCGGATCCTCGCGTACGCCGAGACGGAGCTGTCCAAGCGCGAGATCAAGCACGTCTACCTGGGCGGCGCGGCCGCCCTGCGCCAGGACCTGGTCACCGCCGGAGACTCCAGATGATCCGCTCCGCCGCGGTGGTGGGGACGGGCCTCATCGGAACCTCCATCGCACTGGCCCTGTCCCGTCGCGGGGTGGCCGTCCACCTCATGGACGAGAACGATTCGGCCGCCCGTACCGCCGCCTCGCTCGGCGCCGGCATCGTGGGCGCCCCGAAGACCACCGTGGACCTGGCCGTACTGGCCGTCCCGCCGGCCCAGGTCGGCGCCGTGCTCGCCGCTCAGCAGAGGCTGGGCCTGGCCCGCTCGTACACCGACGTCGCCAGCGTCAAGACCGAGCCGGAGATCGGGGTCCTCGCCGCGGGCGCCGACCCCGTCAGCTTCATCGGCGGACATCCGATGGCCGGCCGGGAGCGTTCCGGCCCGCTCGCCGCCTGCGCCACCCTCTTCGAGGGCCGTTCCTGGGTGCTGACCCCCACGGCCCACACCAGCCGCGACGCGCTCAACATGGCGCTGATGATGGTGTCCCTGTGCGGCGCGGTGCCCGTGGTGATGGACAGCGACGTCCACGACCGCGCCGTGGCCCGCGTCTCCCACACCCCGCACGTGGTGGCCTCGCTGATGGCCGCCCGCCTCCAGAACCTCCCCGAGGACGCCTGCCGGCTGGCCGGGCAGGGACTGCGCGACGTGACCCGGATCGCCGGGGGCGATCCCCGGCTGTGGAGCGACATCCTCGAGTCCAACGCCACCGCCGTCGCCGACGTGCTGACCGAACTCGCCGAGGACCTCCAGGTCACCGTGTCCGCCCTGCGGGGCCTCGCCACCGACGACGCCGACGAACGCGCCCAGGGCACCACGCTCCTGGCCGACCTGCTCGGCCGCGGTCTCAGCGGCCGCGACCGCATCCCCGGCAAGCACGGGCACCCGGTGCCCGCCTGCGCACCGGTCCGCGTCCTGATCGGGGACCAGCCCGGCGAACTCGCCCGGCTCCTCGCGAACGCCGCCGAACTCGGCGTCAACATCGAGGACATGACCATCGACCACTCGCCCGGCGACGAGAGCGGCCTGGTCGAGCTGATGGTCGCCCGCGGGACCGCCGTCACCATGGCCCAGGGCCTGATGGGCGCCGGGTGGCGGGTCCAGCGGATGGGGCCGATCGAGGCTCCGCCGGTGGCCGTCGGCGTCTGACCCCGCAACCGCGGATCCCCGTACGCCCCCTTCCGCCGTCCTTCCCCCCTCTACGGGGATCCGGTCGCCCCACCGGCCGGGTCTCCGACTGCCCACCCGTGTCCCCCCTTCCGACCGCCCCCCCGCCGTGTCCGACCGCCCACCACGCCGGCCCACCACGCCGTATGACAGAGGATCACCCTTGAGTACTTTGCGATGGCTCACCGCGGGCGAATCGCACGGCCCCGCTCTCACCGCCGTCCTCGAAGGCCTGCCCGCCGGGGTGGAGATCTCCACCAAGGCGGTCGCCGACTCCCTCGCCCGACGCCGCCTCGGCCACGGCCGGGGCGCCCGGATGGCCTTCGAGCGGGACGAGGTGACCTTCCTCGGCGGCGTCCGCCACGGCCTCACCCAGGGCGGACCGGTATCGGTCCAGGTCGGCAACACCGAATGGCCCAAGTGGGAGACGGTGATGGCGGCCGACGGCGTGGACCCGGAGGCGCTGGCCGGCCGGGCGCGCAACGCCCCGCTCTCGCGCCCCCGCCCCGGCCACGCCGACCTCGCCGGGATGCAGAAGTACGGCTTCGACGACGCCCGGCCGGTACTGGAGCGGGCCAGCGCCCGCGAGACCGCCGCCCGCGTCGCCGTCGGCGAGGTCGCCCGGGCCTTCCTGTCGCAGGCGTACGGGATCACCATCGTCAGCCACGTCGTCTCCCTCGGCGCGGCCGCCGCCCCCGAAGGCGTGGTGCCCGGGCCGGACGACACCGAGCGCGTGGACGCCGACCCGGTGCGCTGCCTGGACCCGCAGGCCTCCGCCGCGATGGTCGCCGAGGTCGACCGGGCCCACGAGAACGGCGACACCCTCGGCGGAGTCGTCGAGGTGCTCGTGTACGGACTTCCGCCGGGCCTGGGCAGCTACGTCCACGGGGACCGGCGCATCGACTCCCGGCTCGCGGCCGCCCTCATGGGCATCCAGGCCATCAAGGGCGTCGAGTTCGGCGACGGATTCGGCCTCGCCAAGGTCCCCGGCTCCCTCGCCCACGACGAGATCGAGCGGGACGAGGAGGGGGTCATCCGCCGCCGCACCGCCCGCTCCGGCGGGGTCGAAGGCGGGATGACCACCGGCGAACCCCTGCGGGTGCGCGCCGCCATGAAGCCCATCGCCACCGTGCCGCGCGCCCTGGCCACCGTCGACGTCGCCACCGGCGAGTCGGCCGTCGCCCACCACCAGCGCTCCGACGTCTGCGCGGTGCCCGCCGCGGCCGTCGTGGCCGAGGCGATGACGGCGCTGGTCCTGGCGCACGCCGCGCTGGAGAAGTTCGGCGGGGACTCCGTCGCCGAGACCGCCCGCAACCACCGGGGCTACCTCGAGAACCTGGCCGTCCGGTGAGCGCCCCGACGCTGAACACGCCGACGCTGAACACGCCGGCCCTGACGGGGAGCACCCGCATCCCGGTCGGCGGCGACCGGCCGTACGAGGCCGTCGTCGGCCACGGGCTGACCGGCGAGACCGGCCGCGTCCTGGGCTCCGGACCGCTGCGGGTGGCCGTGGTCCACTCCCGGCCCCTGCTGGCCACGGCCCGGCGGATCGCCCGGGAGCTCACCGACGAGGGACGCATCGTGGTCTCCCTCGAAGTGCCCGACGGCGAAGCCGCCAAGGACATGACCGTCGTGGTGGGCCTGTGGCGGGCCCTCGCCGACGCCGGGTTCACCCGCTCCGACGCCGTCGTGGCCGTCGGCGGCGGGGCCACCACCGACCTCGCCGGGTTCGCCGCCGCCGGCTGGCTGCGCGGTGTACGCCTGGTCCTGGTGCCGACCACCCTGCTCGGCATGGTCGACGCCGCCATCGGCGGGAAGACCGCCGTCAACCTGCCCCAGGGCAAGAACCTCGTCGGCGCCTTCCACCCGCCCGCCGGGGTGCTGTGCGACCTGGATCTGCTGGACACCCTGCCGCCCGCCGACTACGTCAGCGGCCTCGCCGAGGTCATCAAGGCCGGGTTCATCGCCGACCCGGAGATCCTGCGCCTGGTCGAGGACGACCCCGCCGGCGCCGTCCACACCCGGGAGCTCGTCGAGCGCGCCATCCGCGTCAAGGCGGAGGTGGTCACCGAGGACTTCCGCGAGGACGGCCGCCGCGAGCACCTCAACTACGGCCACACCCTGGGCCACGCCATCGAGCGGGTCGCCGGCTACCGGGTCCGGCACGGCCACGCGGTCGCCGCCGGCATGGTCTTCGCCGCCGAACTCGCCCGGCTCGACGGCCGGCTGTCCGCCGCCGACACCGAGCGCCACCGCGCCCTGCTCGCCGCCGCCGGTCTGCCCACCACCCACGGCGGAGCCTGGGCCCCGCTGCGCGACGCGATGGGCATCGACAAGAAGACCCGGGGCAACCGGCTGAGGTTCGTCGTGCTCGACGCCATCGGCCGTCCCGCCCTGTTCAGCACCCCGGACGAGGACCTGCTCCGGGCCGCCTACGAGCGGCTCGGCCGATGACCCGCCCCGCCGTCCGCTACGCCCGCGCCCGGGCGGCCCGCTGCGCCCGCGCCGCAGCGGACGCGGCCGCCCGGGCGCCCCGTCCGGCCCCGCTCCCGCCGCACGCCGCGGCCCGTGCCCGGGCGGTGTTCCCGGCCCGCTCCGGTAGCGCCGCCGCGGTCCCGGTCCTGCTGGGCGCCGCGGTCCCCGCCCGGGCCGGAGCACCCTTGCGCGCCTGGGTGCCCGCACCGGCCAGAGCACTCGTACTCGCCGAATCCCCCGAACAGGAAGGCCCGTCATGACCGTCGCCAGCGCCCCGCAGGGCACCGCGCCCGCCCTGCTCTGGGGGGACGCCGACCGCCGGGCCGTCGAGGTCGCCCGCGCCCTGACCGTGGACGCGGTCGAGGCGGCCGGACACGGACACCCCGGTACCGCCATGAGCCTCGCGCCGGCCGCCTACCTGCTCTTCCAGCGGCTGCTGCGGCACGACCCCCAGGACCCGCGCTGGGCCGGCCGCGACCGGTTCGTGCTCTCCTGCGGCCACGCCAGCCTGACCCTCTACACGCAGCTCTACCTCTCCGGCTACGGGCTCACCCTGGACGACCTCAAGGGCCTGCGCACCGAGGGCAGTCTGACCCCCGCGCACCCCGAGTACGGGCACACCCCGGGCGTGGAGACCACCACCGGCCCCCTCGGCCAGGGCCTCGCCAACGCGGTGGGCATGGCCATGGCCGCCCGTCGCGAGCGCGGCCTGTTCGACCCGGAGGCCGCCCCCGGCACCTCCCCCTTCGACCACACCGTCTGGGCCATCGCCTCCGAGGGCGACCTCGAGGAGGGCGTCGCGCACGAGGCCAGCTCGCTCGCCGGCCACCAGCGGCTGGGCAACCTCGTCGTCCTCTACGACGAGAACCGCATCTCCATCGAGGACGACCGGCAGATCGCGCACTCCGAGGACACCCTCGCCCGCTACCGGGCGTACGGCTGGCACGTGCAGGAGGTCGACTGGACCGCGAGCGGCGAGGCCACCGAGTACACGGAGGATGTCGAGGCCCTGCACCGGGCGCTCGTCACCGCCCGCGAGACCACCGACCGGCCCTCCCTCGTATCGCTGCGCACGATCATCGGCTGGCCCGCGCCGAAGAAGCGCAACACCGGCGGTATCCACGGATCCGCCCTCGGCGCGGAGGAGGCAGCCGCCGCCAAGGCGGCGATGGGCCTCGACCCCTCGCTCTCCTTCCAGGTCCCCGCCGAGGTCCTGGCCCACGCCCGCCGGGTCGCCGACCGCGGCGCCGAAGCCCACCGCCAGTGGGACAAGACCCTCACCGACTGGCGCGCCCTGAACCCCGCGCGCGCCGAGCTCTTCGACCGGCTCTCCGAGCGCCGGCTGCCCGAGGGCTGGCAGGAGAACCTGCCGGTGTTCCCCGGGGGCGGCCAGATCGCCACCCGCAAGGCGTCCGGCGAAGTGCTGAACGCGCTCGCCTCCGTACTGCCCGAGCTGTGGGGCGGCTCCGCCGACCTCGCCGAGTCCAACCTCACCACCATGAAGGGCGAACCGTCCTTCATCCCCGAGGAGCTGGCCACCGAGGCCTACTCCGGCCACCGGTACGGGCGGACCCTGCACTTCGGCATCCGCGAGCACGCCATGGGCGCGATCCTCAACGGCATCGCCCTGCACGGCGGAACCCGCCCCTACGGCGGCACGTTCCTGGTCTTCTCCGACTACATGCGCCCCGCCGTACGCCTCGCCGCCATGATGAAGCTGCCCGTCACCTACGTCTGGACCCACGACTCCATCGGGCTCGGCGAGGACGGCCCCACCCACCAGCCCATCGAACACCTCTGGTCGCTGCGCGCCATCCCGGGCCTCGACGTGGTCCGGCCCGCCGACGCGAACGAGACCGTCGTCGCCTGGCGGACCATCCTGGAGAACGACGACCGCCCGGCGGGCCTGTGCCTGTCCCGGCAGAACCTGCCCGTGCTGGAGCGCACCGAGGAGAGCGGGCTGTCCCCCGCCGAGGGCGCCGCGCGCGGCGGGTACGTGCTGGCCGAAGCCGACGGCGGCCGTCCCGAGGCCATCCTCATCGCCACCGGCAGCGAGGTGCCCATCGCGCTCGACGCCCGCCGCATCCTGCAGGACGGGGGCCTCGCCACCCGCGTCGTGTCCATGCCCTGCCTGGAGTGGTTCCAGGCGCAGGAGGAGGCCTACCGAGAGGAGGTGCTCCCCGCCGAGGTGGCGGCCCGGGTCTCCGTCGAGGCGGGCTCCAGCCTCGGCTGGTACGCCCTGGTCGGCGCGGCCGGCACCTCGCTGGGCATCGACTCCTTCGGCGCCTCCGCCCCGTACCAGTCCCTGTACGAACTCCACGGCCTGACGGCGCCGAAGGTCGCCGCGGCCGCCCGCGCGAGCTTCGAGCGCGCGCAGCGGGCCCGGCGCAAGGCCGCTGCCCGATGAGCGCCGCCACCACCGTGCTGGAGGCCCGGATCCCCGGCTCCAAGAGCATCACCAACCGGGCGCTGCTCCTCGCGGCCGCCGCCCCAGGCCGCAGCCGCCTCGGCGCGCCCCTGGTCAGCGACGACACCCTCGCCTTCCGGGCCGCGCTGACGGACCTGGGCACCGGGGTCCGCGACATCGGGGACGGCGGATACGGCTACGGAGACGGCTCCGGCTACGGCGACGGCTCCGGCGAGGTCTGGGAGGTCACCGGGCGCGGCGCGGGACCGGCCGGCCCCGGCCGGGTCTGGTGCGCCGACGCCGGCACCGCGGCGCGCTTCCTGCCGCCCTTCGCGGCCACCGGGCGCGGGGAGATCGCCTTCGACGGCTCCGACCAGTTGCGGGCTCGCCCGCTGCGGCCGCTGCTGGAGGCGCTCACCGGGCTCGGGGCGAAGGTGCGCGGTACGGGCCTGCCCTTCACGCTCACCGCGCGGGGGCTCGCCGGCGGCCGCATCGAGCTGGATTCCGGGCTCAGCAGCCAGTACCTCTCCGGGCTCCTGATGGCGGCCCCGCTGATGGGCGGACCGCTCACGGTGGACGTGCCGCGGCTGGTCAGCCGTCCGTACGTGGACATGACCCTGTCCCTGATGCGGCACTTCGGCGCCCGGGTCGAGGAGGAGGGCAGCGCGATCACGGTCCACCCGGGCGGCTACCGGCCCGCCGACCTCGACATCGAGCCGGACGCCTCGACCGCCTCGTACGTCTTCGCGGCGGCGGCCGTCACCGGCCGCACCGTACGGGTCAGGGCCCTGGGCTCCGGCAGCCTCCAGGGCGACACCGCGTTCGTGGAGGTGCTGCGGCGCGCCGGGGCCCGGGTCACCAGGACCGCGGACTGGACCGAGGTCACGGGGACCGGTGCGCTGCGCGGCGGATTCACCGTCGACATGGGCGATATCTCGGACACCTTCATGACCATGGCCGCGATCGCCCCGCTCGCGGACGCCCCGGTCACCATCACGGGCATCGCGCACGCCCGGTTGAAGGAGTCCGACCGCATCGCCGCCGTCGCGGGGAACCTGCGCGTGCTGGGCATCCGGGTCGAGGAGGGCCCGGACCGCATCACCGTCCACCCGGGCGCCCCCGCCCCGGCGACGGTCGACTGCCACCGGGACCACCGCATCGCGATGTCCTTCTCGGTACTGGGCCTGCGCGCCCCCGGCATCACTCTCGACGACCCGGCCTGCGTGGCCAAGACCTTCCCGGGGTTCCACGAGGAGCTGCGCCGGCTCTTCGGCTGAGACGCGCGGACGGATGCGAACGGCGCCCCCTGCATGGCGGGGGGCGCCGTTTTCGCTCTCGCGTGGCTCCGGTCAGCGGACCACGTCGAAGACGTTCAGCTGCAGGCCGTTGGCGTAGGCCTCGTGCTCGACGAGCTTCAGCTTCTGCGCGTCCTTGTCCGTGGCGCTGAAGAGCCGCTTGCCGGCGCCGAGCAGCAGCGGGAAGACGAGCAGGTGGTAACGGTCGATCAGGCCGGCGTCGGAGAGCGCCCGGTTCAGGGAGGCGCTGCCGTGGACGATGATCGGGCCGCCCTCGGTCTCCTTCAGGGAGGCGACCTCGTCGAGCGAGCGCAGGATCGTCGTGTCGCCCCAGCCCGACACCAGGTCGTCCTCGGCGAGGGTGGTGGAGACGACGTACTTCGGCATCACCTTGTAGTCGGCGAAGTCCTCCATGGCGGGCCACACCGGGCTGAACGCCTCGTAGCTCGTGCGGCCCAGCAGCATCGCCGAGGCCTCCTTCTGCTCCCGGCCCTTGATCTCGAAGGCCTCGGGCAGGAACTCGACGTCCTTGAAGGTCCAGCCCGAGTTCCGGTATCCGGGCTCGCCGCCGGGGGCCTCCACAACGCCGTCGAGGGAGATGAAGGCGGAGCTGATCAGGGTGCGCATCGTGGGTCCTCGGATCTCGTGGCTGGCTCTCGGCGGGTCCGTCCGGCGCCCCGCGGCCACTTCCGTGGCTGCTGCGGCGCGCCTTTCATGATCTAAGACTGCGGACCCCCGGAAAACTCATCGGTCCCCGCGAAAGTTCCTTCGGTTCAGAAGGCGGCCGCGTGGTCGAGGACCCGTGCGCGGTAGCTGCGCGCCTGGTCGGCGCGGGTCAGCGACTCGGGCCCTCTTGTAGCGTTCATCTCTAGTCCATTGCAACGCATGGCATCCCTGTCGTTGCATTTAGTTTTGTGTCTGCGCAACGATTTGACGGCTCTGACCTGCTGTTATGTAGATTCCTTGCGATGAACTGATTGTCGAGATGTGGAAAGCAACGTAGCTTTTCCCTCATCGGAAACAACGAGTCGCAGGAGAGAATCATGCAGAAGTTCGCCACCCCCACCCCGATCTCCGCTGTTCTGGGCATCCCCGCCGGCACCGTCCGCTTCATCGCCGCGGACCGCGCGGACACCGCGGTCGAGGTCCGGCCCGCCGACGCCTCGAAGGGCCGCGACGTGAAGGCGGCCGAGCAGACCTCGGTCGAGTACGCCGACGGGGTCCTGCGGATCGCGGCCCCGGCGAAGAACCAGCTCCTGGGCGCCTCCGGTGCCATCGAGGTGACCGTCCAACTGCCCACCGGCTCCCGCGTCGAGGCGAAGGCGGCCGACGCCGAACTGCGGGGCGTCGGACGCCTCGGTGACGTCGTCTTCGAAGGCGCGCGCTGCTCGGTCAAGCTCGACGAGGCCGCGAGCACCCACCTGACCCTCGCGGCCGGCGACGTGTCGGTCGGCCGCCTGGGCGGCCCCGCCCGGATCAGCACCCAGAAGGGCGACCTGCACATCGCCGAGGCCCTGGGCGGCACGGTCGAACTGCGCACCGAGTACGGCGAGATCTCGGTCGGCGCCGCCCGCGGGGTCAGCGCCACCCTCGACGCCGGCGCCGCCCACGGCCGGATCCACAACGCCCTGCGCACCACCGACGCCGCCGCCGGCCGCCTCGACATCCACGCGACCACCGCCTACGGCGACATCACCGCCCGCAGCCTCTGACATCCGTAAAGGAGCACCGCTCATGACCAGCTGGGCCATCACGGCGAACGGGCTGCGCAAGTCCTACGGCGACAAGACCGTCCTCGACGGCATCGACCTGGCCGTCCCCGAAGGAACGGTCTTCTCCCTGCTCGGCCCGAACGGCGCGGGCAAGACCACCGCCGTGAAGATCCTCTCCACCCTCGTCTCCCCGGATGCCGCCTCCGGCGAGATCCGGGTCGGCGGCCACGACCTGGCCACCGACCCGCGGGCGGCCCGCGCCGCGATCGGGGTCACCGGGCAGTTCTCCGCCGTGGACGGGCTGATCACCGGTGAGGAGAACATGCTCCTGATGGCGGACCTGCACCACCTGTCGAAGCGGGAGGGGAAGCGGGTCGCGGCCGAACTCCTCGAGCGGTTCGACCTGGTGGAGGCGGCGAAGAAGCCGGCCTCGACCTACTCCGGGGGCATGAAGCGGCGGCTCGACATCGCCATGACCCTGGTCGGCGATCCGCGGATCATCTTCCTCGACGAGCCGACCACGGGCCTGGACCCGCGCTCCCGGCACACCATGTGGCAGATCATCCGTGAACTGGTCACCGGCGGCGTGACGGTCTTCCTCACCACGCAGTACCTGGAGGAGGCCGATCAGCTCGCGGACCGGATCGCGGTGCTGAACGACGGCCGGATCGCCGCCGAGGGCACCGCGGAGGAGCTGAAGCGGCTGATCCCCGGAGGCCACGTACGCCTGCGGTTCTCCGACCCGGACGCCTACCGGAACGCCACCGTCGCGCTCGGCGAGGCCGCCCGGGACGACGAATCCCTCACCCTGCGGATCCCCGGCGACGGCAGTCAGCGCGCGCTGGGCTCGCTCCTGGGCCGGCTGGACTCGGCCGGCATCGAGGCGGACGAACTGACCGTGCACACCCCCGACCTCGACGACGTGTTCTTCGCCCTGACCGGTACCGACCCGCGCCCCGGCCGGTCCGACGCCCACGACCGGCCCGACCTGAACAAGGAGAACGTCCGATGAGCACCCTCGCCCTCGCCGTCCGCGACTCGTCCACGATGCTGCGCCGCAACCTCCTGCACGCGCGGCGCTACCCGTCCCTGACGCTGAACCTGCTGCTCACGCCGATCATGCTCCTGCTGCTCTTCGTCTACGTCTTCGGCGACGTGATGAGCGCGGGCCTGGGCGGCGGCGACCGCTCCGACTACCTCGCCTACCTCGTGCCGGGCCTGCTGCTGATGACCATCGGCAGCACCACGATCGGCACCGCGGTGTCGGTCTCCACCGACATGAGCGAGGGCATCATCGCCCGCTTCCGCACGATGGCGATCCACCGCGGCTCGGTGCTCATCGGGCACGTCGTCGGCAGCGTGCTGCAGTCGATCGCGAGCGTGGTCCTGGTGGGCGCCGTCGCGGTGGCCATCGGCTTCCGCTCGACGGATGCCACCGCCGTCGAATGGCTGGCGGCGTTCGGCCTCCTCGTCCTGTTCGCCCTGGCGCTCACCTGGATCGCCGTCGGCATGGGCCTCGTCAGCCCGAACGCCGAAGCCGCGAGCAACAACGCGATGCCGCTGATCCTGCTGCCGCTCCTGTCCAGCGCCTTCGTCCCGGTCGAGGGGATGCCGGGCTGGTTCCGGCCGGTCGCCGAGTACCAGCCCTTCACCCCGGCCATCGAGACCCTGCGCGGGCTGCTGCTCGGCACCGAGATCGGCAACAACGGGTGGATCGCGGTCGCCTGGTGCCTGGGCCTCGCGGTGCTCGGCTACTTCTGGTCGGCCGCGAAGTTCAACAGTGACCCGAAGTAGCGGCCGGGGCAGCACGGGCTCCCTCCCGCACCCCGCTCCGCCCGAAGGCGGCGCACCCCGACAACACGTCGGAGTGCGCCGCCTTGTTCGTGTGCGACCGGGGGAGCGTCGGCGCAGGAGCCGAGCTGACGGTAGGTGCAGGGAACCTCGTTGCCCGGCCAGGACGAACCGGATAAGACCCCGGCCACAGAAGGTGTGCCCAGACGAAACCCGTCACCGCGATCACCGGCGCCCACGGATTCGCTCAGCCCCAGCCGGTATCAGCCACGCTGCTGCTTGTTTCGGGCAGTGACCACGACGATCCGTGCGACGGGGTCCCGGCGGTGGACCCACCTGGGAGCGCTGGCGCGGAGCGACAGGGCGAGCAGCCGCCGACCAGGGCCTGCAGGTACTCACCACCTTTCCAGGTATTAAGAACGCGCAGCCCCCGCACTCTCTTGACCTGCGCAAACGTCGAGCACAACCCGATCCTGGGGTCGGGTAACCCGATCCTGGGGTCGGGTAACCCGATCCTGGGAACGGGTCAGTTAGCTATGTGCACATTCGCGACTGGGCCCGTGAGTGGGGGGCCGGAGCCGAACCTCATTAGCAATGAGCAAAGGAACCTTTCCTCACGGTGAGGTCGGTTGGCTATGCGGTAATGTGCAATGTGCTAATTGTGGGGCCCCGGAGTGGGTCGCGCGGCTCGTGGCGACGAGGGGCGGGGCGGGTTCAGGCATGGCGGAGTCGGCGCGGAGCAAGATCCTTGCACTGGTGGATCCGGACACCGGCGTTATGGAAGAGGTCCCCCGTGCCCCGTATGCCTTCGACGGACCTCACATCAACGTCGGGATCCGGCGCGGCCGCCAGCTTGCCTCCGGGGCTTCGGGACTGAGTGACCGTGAGTTTCGCGTGCTGGTCTGGTACTGGTTCGCGACGGAGGAGCGACAGGGGCCCGTTCAGATGACCGGCGTGGCCGTCGCATCAGAGCTCGACATGAGTCCTGACGCGCTGTCGAGGGCCATCAAGGTCCTCAAGGGTGCCCGCCTGCTGGTCGAGTCCGGCGGGATCGGCCGTACGACGTTCTACCGAACGACCCCGTACCTTGCGTTCATCGGGACGGGCTTCGAACATCGTGAGGCGGTTTCCGACTGGAATCCCCCGGAGATGCGCATCCCGAAGCCGGGCGACCGCGAACGCAGGAAGATCAAGGGAGACGCGACATGAAGGTCCACCGCAGCGAGGACGTGCTATACGTCCTCAAGCGCACGGGACGCGTCCTGAACCCGAACCAGCGGATCGTCGTCATGCTGTACGCAGCCTCTGAGCAGCGGCCGGACGGGTCGGTCTGGATCAAGGCCACCGAGCTCGCCGAAACCGCGGGTATGAGCGCCCCGGTCTTTTCCCGGACGCGCAAGGAGCTGGAGGCTCTCGGGTGGCTCGAAGAGGTGGACAGCGTCGGCCCGGTCCGGGTCTTCCGGCTGACCCCGACGATCGAGGCGGAGCGCGACCAGCCGGCCGCCCGGCTGAGGGTCATCGGCGGCTGAGCCCGCTGCTGTCGGCCGGTGTGGTCACTGGTCCCAGTCGGCCGCTGTCTTCAGGAGGCGGTCGTTCGCTGTCGGGGAGCCGATCGTGATGCGGACGCCCTCGTCGCCGAAGGGGCGGACCATCAGGCCGGCCGCCTCGCAGGCGTCCGCGAAGTAGGAAGTGCGGGAGCCCAGGCGCAGCCAGACGAAGTTGGCGTGGCTGTCGGGGACCTCGTAGCCCTCCGCGCGCAGGCCGGCGCTGACGCGCTCGCGTTCCGCCACCAGGTCGGCCACGCGCTCGCGGAGTTCCTCGGTGGCCCGCAGGGAGGCCAGGGCGGCGGCCTGGGCGGGGCCGCTCACGCCGAGCGGTACGGAGCAGGCGCGCAGGGCGGCCGTCACGTGCGGATGGGCCACCGCGTAGCCGACGCGGAGCGCGGCCAGACCGTAGGCCTTGGAGAAGGTGCGCAGCACCGCCACGTTGGGGCGGCTGCGGGCGAGCTCGATGCCGTCGGGGATGTCCTGGTCCTCGCCGACGAACTCCCGGTAGGCCTCGTCGATGACGACGAGGACGTCGGAGGGCACCCGGTCCAGGAAGCGTTCCAGTTCGGCGCGGCGTACGGCGGTGCCGGTCGGGTTGTTCGGGTTGCAGACGAAGACCAGGCGGGTGCGGTCGGTGACCGCGTCGGCCAGGGCGTCCAGGTCGTGGGCCTCGTCGCGCAGCGGGACCTGGACGGAGGTCGCCCCGGCGGCCCAGGCCAGCAGCGGGTACGCCTCGAACGAGCGCCAGGCGAAGACGACCTCGTCGCCCGGACCCGCGGCGGCGGCGACCAGGTGCTGGGTGATGCCGACCGAGCCGGTGCCCAGTACCAGGTGGTCGGCGGGCACGCCGAGGCGCCCGGAGAGTTCCGCGACGAGCTCGGCCGCGGTGGGGTCGGGGTAGCGGTTGAGGCGGCCCAGCCAGGTCTCGACCGCGGCGATCACCGACGGGAGCGGCGGGTACGGGTTCTCGTTCGAGGAGAGCTTGTCGACGAACTCGTCGCGGGCCGCGCGGCCCGGCACGTAGGCGGGGACCGTCGAGACGTCGGCGCGCAGCCGGGGCAGGACCGGGCCGGGCGTGGCGGGCGTGGCGGGCATGGCGCAGTCCTTAAACGGGGGAGTCCTCACAGCGGGGAGTCCTCGGGCGGAGGGGCAGCGTGCCGGGCAGGGCGTACAACACCGTCCGGCCGCACCGACGGGGGAGGCGGCACGGCCGGACGGTTACCAGGGAGCCGGGGAGAGGGGGACGGCGCGGGGGCTGAGGGGGTTCAGCCGCGCGCCGGTGCCGGCGGGTTGTAGGGCGAGGGACCGCCGAACGCCCAGCGCAGCCGGGTCGCCCCGTCGATCTGCACCACGCGTTCGATGTCGAACTCGCACATCCGCAGGGCTCCGGGCACGTCGGCCCGGTCCCCCTCGGCCCAGTTGATCCGTGCCTTGCCCGTCAGTTGCAGGGTGTGGCCGGACTCCCAGTCCAGGAAGAGCAGTCCGCAGTTCTCGTTGAGCTGCAGATTGCCCAAGGTCATGTAGAAGGAATTGCCGAAGTAGTCGGGCCATACGAGCCTGCGCGGTCCCGCCACCGTGACGAAACCGGGGTCGCCGCCCCGGTGCGAGGAGTCCGCGCCGTAGCCGTCGGCCTGACTGGCGATGAAGAAGGTGTCCGCTCCGCGGATCCACTTCTCCTGCTCGGGCGTCAGCTCGTCGCCGTCCCGGGTCTCCCGGGTCGCCGATGCGGGCCCGTCCGCGACCGGGACCCGTACCTGGAGGTACTTCGGGCAGTTGCCCAGCACCTGTTCGGTGCGGATCTGCAGCGAATCCCCTTCGCGCCGCGCCACGCCGTTGATCCGGATCCGGGTCGTCGTGTGCGGTTCGAGGGCGAGCAGCCCGATGTCGGCCGTCTCCGCGAAGGCTTCGGCGAGCGGATCGCCCGGCACGGGCAGGGAGGACAGCGTGATCGTGCGCCGGCTCGTGGGCAGCGCGAAGCCGGGGTCGCCCGTGACCAGCGAGGACCACATGGCGCCCGTGGCGTCGGCGCCGCCCAGGAAGAGCATGCGCTGGCGCATCAGGTACTGGTCGAAGCCGGGCTGGATCACGTCGTCGAACATCGGCGATCCCCAGCCGGGACCGCCTTCGCCGGCCTGCTTCTGGACGGCCTGTTCACCCTCGTGGTGGGGGGTCTTGATCACGGGAATCGGGAACCTCCGGTCGGGACGGGCGCCGCGGTCGGCGGGATCGCCGCCGGCGGGCGCCCGTCTACGGGGCGCCGGTCAGCGGGCGCCGATCAGCAGGGCGGTGTCCACGACACGGTTGGAGAAGCCCCACTCGTTGTCGTACCAGCCGACGATCTTGACCTGGCGGCCGTCGCCGATCACCTTGGTCAGGCCCGAGTCGAAGATGCACGACGCGGGGTCGGTGACGATGTCGCTGGAGACGATCGGCTCGTCGGTGTAGGTGAGGATGCCCGCGAGGGCGCCCGCGGCGGCCTTCGCGAAGATCTCGTTGACCTCCTCGACCGTCGTCGCGCGGCCGACGCGGACGGTGAGGTCGGTGGCCGAGCCCGTCGGGATCGGCACGCGCAGCGCGTACCCGTCGAGCTTGCCCTTGAGCTGCGGCAGGACCAGGCCGATCGCCTTGGCGGCGCCGGTGGTGGTCGGCACGGTGTTCGTCGCCGCCGAGCGGGCGCGGCGCAGGTCGCTGTGCGGACCGTCCTGGAGGTTCTGGTCCGCGGTGTAGGCGTGGACCGTGGTCATCAGGCCGTGCTCGATGCCGAGCGCGTCGTCGAGGACCTTGGCCAGCGGGGCCAGGCAGTTGGTCGTGCACGAGGCGTTGGAGACGATGTCGTGCACGGCCGGGTCGTAGAGCTCGTCGTTGATGCCGAAGGCGATCGTCAGGTCCTCGTTCTTCGAGGGCGCGCTGATGATGACCTTGCGGGCACCGGCCTCCAGGTGGGCGCGGGCCTTGTGCGCATCGGTGAAGACACCGGTGGACTCGATGACGACGTCCACCTCCAGCTCGCCCCACGGAAGCTTCGCGGGGTCGCGCTCGGCGGTCACGCGTATGGTGCGCCCGTCGATGACGAGGTTGCCCTCGACGGCCTTGACCTCGTGTCCGAGCCGGCCGAGCGTGCTGTCGTACTTGAGCAGGTGGGCCAGCGTCGCGGCGTCGGTGAGGTCGTTGACGGCGACCACCTCCAGGCCGGTGCCCCGCTGAAGGGCGGCGCGGAAGAAGCTGCGGCCGATGCGGCCGAATCCGTTGATGCCGACCTTGATCGTCACGTGATACCCCTCGTTCGGAAACTACATCCATGACCGCACGTGAAGCCGCGTTGTCCGGCCAGTCCTCGTCCTCAACTGTACCGGTCGACCTGTCGGCTGGCTTGCGTAAATGCGCCCGTTCATGGCCTGTTTGCGCATGAAAGTCGAGGTGAGCCCTTGCGTATCGGAACATCTGATGGTGTTCGAGTACCTGCATGCAGGTATGTTTTTATGGGCCTGCCTGTCACGATGACATGACGCTTCCCGGAGCGAGGAGACCGATGGACATGCTGCCCCTTCGCGGGCCGAGCGCATTCGTGCCGGACCGCAGTCCACCGCTCGCCGTGCCCGCCCCCTGCACGGCGCGGGTCATCCGATCACACGGCGAGTCCGTGTACGGGACCACCGTCCGCCGCGAGTTCGGAGACGTCACCATCTCCCTCGTCACCGGGGAGGCCCACGAGGCCGTACGCCCCGGCCGCCACATCCGCCCCGACCCCGCCGAGTCCCTGCGGGTGTTCCGGGCGCTGGCCGGCGAGATCCAGGTCCACCAGGACGGCCGCCGGGGCCAGGCGAGCGGCCCGCAGATCATCTGCTGCGACACCAGCCGGCCGTACCGCCTCGTCCTGCCCCGGCCCTTCCACCTGGTCGAGGTCCAGCTGCCGCACCGGCACCTCGGCATGTCGGCGGGCGACACCGCGAAGCTCACCGCCACCGGCTGGTGCGGGCGGATGGGCGCGGGCGCCTTACTCTCCCAGCTCCTCGCCGGCCTCCACGACCACGGCACCGAGATCCACTCCGCCGTCGACCGGGTCGGCGCCACCGTGGCGGGCCTGACCGCGGCCGTCCTCGCCGACCGGCTGCGCCACGTCGCCGCCGAGGACGAGGTGGCCCGGCACGACCTCATGCTCAACATCCAGGCGTACATCCGTGCCCGGCTCTCCGACCCCAACCTCACCCCGCAGGCGGTCGCCGGGCACCACAACATCTCGCTCCGCTACCTCCAGCGGATCTTCCAGGAGCAGGGGACCAGCCCCGCCCGGTGGATCCGGGACGAACGCCTCGCCCGCTGCCGGTCGGAGCTGCGCGACCCGCGGCTCGAGCACCTGCCCGTCGGGGTGATCGGCGAGCGGTCCGGCCTCTACCAGGCCTCGCACTTCAGCCGGCTCTTCCGCGACCGGTACGGCCTCACCCCGCGCGGCTACCGGACCATGCGCGAGGCCGTGCCCACGTAGGGGACGGCGGCGCCGCCGAGCGCCGCCGGGCGGCGATGAGCAGCGCCTGGCAGCGACGGCCGACGCGTTCCGCCGAGCACCGAGCACCGAGCACAGAGCACCGAGTACCGCCGAGCACCGACGACCGACGAGCACTGACATCCGAGGAGGATGACGGATTTGACCGGCACGAGCTTCGAATTCCCCGGTGAGTACTACGAGATCATGCGGAAGGACTTCCGCAACCTCGACGCCGAGACGGAGTTCCTCGCGTCCTTGCTCCCCGACGCGGGCACCGTACTCGACCTGGGCTGCGGCACCGGCTCCAACCTGCGCGCCCTGCGCGAGCGCGGCCACCGCGGCACCGGCATCGACCAGAGCGCCGCGTTCCTGGAGTACGCCCGGGCCGCCGGCGACGAGG
This sequence comes from Streptomyces sp. GL_141, assembly GCF_057834385.1. NCBI lineage: Bacteria > Bacillati > Actinomycetota > Actinomycetes > Kitasatosporales > Streptomycetaceae > Streptomyces > Streptomyces sp. GL_141. The sequence continues at coordinate 61,145 of NZ_JBYQMI010000003.1, read as the reverse complement.
ACATCTCCTACGTGGAGGCCCGCGCCGAGGAGTACCGCACCGACGAGCGCTACGACCTCGTGTACAGCCTCTTCATGACGCTGAACTACCTGGACCGCGGCCGGCTCCCGGCCGTCCTGCGCTCCGTCCGCGAGCTGCTGAACCCCGGCGGGCAGGTCGTCCTGGAGTTCGGCCACCTGCTGAACTTCGTCGACTCCTTCCAGCCCAACAGCGTCGGCCACCACCGCCGGGACGGGGTCCTCATCACCCGCCTCGCCCGCCAGTTCATCAACGCGCACGCCGCGAACTGGCGCAACGAGGAGACCCTGCTGGTCCGCACCGCGGACGGCAGCGTCGCCATGTACGACAACTTCTTCGACCAGGCCGTCCTGACCGGGCCCGAGGTCCGCGAACTGCTGGCCGCGGCGGGACTGACCATCACGGCCGAGTACGGCGGCTTCCGCAAGGAGCCCGCGCCCTTCCACGGCCGGGGCCCGCTCGTCATCGTGGCCACCGCCACCCCCGCCGACACCGCGTCCGACACCGCTCAGCAAGAGGAGAACCAGGCATGACCGGCACCGGCATATCGCTGCTCGACGGCGGGCCCGCCCCCGAAACCGGCGTCGCGCACCTCGGCGCCGCCCTCATCCGCGCCGTCGCCGAGAGCGAGGGCCGCGGGGTGACCTACATCCGCGCCGACGGCACCGAGGTCCACCAGAGCTACGCCGAGCTCCTCGACGCGGCCTCGCGCGTCCTGGCCGGCCTGCGCGCCTCCGGCGCGACGATCGGCGAGAAGGTCATCCTGCAGTCCGCCGACGACGCCGACCTCCTCGCCGGCTTCTGGGCCTGCATCCTCGGCGGCTTCCTGCCGCTGCCCGTCAGCGCCGACGCGGTCAACGGTCCCGGCCTGCTGGAGCGCGTCTGGGCCGGCTACGGCCGCCCCCGCGTCCTGACCGGCACCGGCCAGGAGCTCGCGCCCGCCGTCACCGCCGACGCCGGCTGGAGCGCCGCCCACCTGGGCGACGTCGCGAGCCTGCGCACCGCCCACGAGCCGGACCTCGCCTGGCACGAGCCGGACGCCGTGGACCCGGCCGTCCTGCTGCTCACCTCCGGCAGCACCGGCGTGCCCAAGGCCGTCTCGCTCACCCACCGCAACATCCTCACGCGCAGCGCGGCCACCTCCCGCGTGAACAAGCTCGACGCGGACACCCGCACCTTCAACTGGATGCCGCTGGACCACATCGGCGGGCTGATCATGTTCCACGCGCGCGACGTCTTCCTGGGCGCCGCCCAGGTCCACGCCAAGATCCAGTGGGTCCTGGAAGACCCGCTGCGCTGGCTCGACGCGGTCTCCACCCACCGGGCCGACACCACCTGGGCGCCCAACTTCGCCTTCGTGCTCGTCAACGACCAGGCCGACCGCTTCGAGGGCCGCGGCTGGGACCTGAGCCCGCTGCGCTACATCATGAACGGCGGCGAGGCCGTCCGCTCCGGCGTCGTCCGCCGCTTCCTGGACCTGCTGGCCCCCTACGGGCTGCCCGCCACCGCCATGTTCCCCGGCTGGGGCATGTCCGAGACCACCGCCGGCGTGGCCGACTGCCAGTTCACCGAGGCCGCCGCCGGCGACGACCGCTACGTGCCCGTCGGCCGTCCGCAGCCCGGCACCCGCATCCGGGTCGTCGACGAGCACGGCGCCCTCGTGCCGTGGGGCATCACCGGCCGCCTCCAGGTCACCGGTTCGACCATCACCGCCGGGTACTACGACAACCCCGTGCAGAACCGGCAGTCCTTCACGGACGACGGCTGGTTCAAGACCGGCGACCTGGCCTACGTGGAGAACGGCATCCTCACCGTCACCGGCCGCACCGACGACGTCATCCAGCTCGGGGAGATCGCCTACCACGGCCACGAGATCGAGGCCGCCGTCGAGGAACTCGACTTCATCGAGCCCTCGTACACCGTCGCCTCCCTGGTCACCGCCGAGCCCGGCGGCGCCGAGGAACTCGCGGTCTTCTTCAGCCCGCGCGCAGGCACCCTCACCGGCGAGCAGGGCGAGCGGATCCGCGAGCGCGTCCGCGAGCGGCTGGGCGTCGACGTACCGCACCTGCTGCCCGTCGACCGGTCCGAGATCCCCAAGACCGGCATCGGAAAGCTCCGCCGCGCCCAGCTCCGCAAGAGCTTCGAGGACAGCCTGGCCTCCGTCTCGGCCGGCACCGCGGCCTGACCGTACGGGTGGTGTGGTCCGGGCGGGCCCGCCCGGACCACACCACCCGTACGTCTCCATCCCCTACGCACGAGGAGCGCCCATGGCGCAGCAGGAGCGAGCCGAGCGGACGCGCCGGGCTCTGATCAACGGCGCCGCCAAGGCCATCGACCTCTACGGCTACGAAGGGGCCTCGCTCGCCGTCATCTGCACCGCCGCAGGGGTGACCAAGGGCGCCTTGATGTACCACTTCCCCGCCAAGGACGACCTGGTCAGAGCCGTGCGCACCGAAGCCCGGCAGGCGATCGTGGGCGCCTTGGGCGCGGTACCGCACCGCGGGATCCGGCCCTTGCAGGCCGCCGTCGACATGACGCACGCCGTCGCCGGGCGGCTCGGGCACGACCCCCTCGTACGGGCCGGCGCCCGGCTCACCCGGGAGTTCGTGCACTACCCCGACGGCAGCGTCTCCTGGACCGACGCCGTCCGCGAGGAGCTGGCCGACGCCCTGGACGGAGCGGCCGACCCCTGGGGAACGGCCGCGCAGCTCGTGTACTCCCTGATCGGGATGGACGTGTGCCTGCGCGCTGAGGAGCACCGCCCGGGCCGGTCCTGCGGGCCGCTGCGCGGGCACCTGACCCGGCTGTGGCAGCTGATCCTGCCGGGGATCCTCGCGGCGCCCCAGGCCGTGGAGCTGTACCGGGCCGAGGGCTCGTCACCGTACTGCGCCTTCGCGGCCGTCCCCGCACCCGTGCACCTCGGGCCCCGGGGGTGAGCGTGGACCGCGCGGGGGCCACCGTGGCGACGAGCGCGCCCGATCCACGTCCGCTGACCGGCGAGCCGCTCAGCCTGGACCTCCTCAACACCCTCTGGCACGACCGGTACGGCCGCTACGACCTGCTGGACTCCACCGCCGGCCTCGCGCGCTGGCTGGCCGGGTCCCGGGCGGCGGCCGCGTACGCCGGCGGCGATCTGCGTGCCGACCGGACCACCCTGACCGCGGCCCGGGCCGCCCGCTCGGCCCTGGCCGGTGTGGCCGGGCGCGCCGACGCGGGGCCGGGGGCGCTCGACGCCTTCAACCGGCTGCTCGACGCGGGCCGGATCCGTCGGCTGCTCACGGCTTCCGGGCCCGTCGAGCGGCTGGAGGCGCCCGACTCGGGCCGCCTGCTCGGGTATCTCGTGGCGGCGGACTACCTCCGGCTGCTGAGCACCGCGCGGGACCGCGTGCGTACGTGTGCCAACCCGACGTGCGGGCTGCACTTCCACGACGTCAGCCGCAACGGCACCCGCCGGTGGTGCACGAGCACGGGCTGCGGGAACCGCGCGAAGGCGGCCCGCCACTACGCCCGCCGGACGGCATCCGCGTCCTGACCGGTGCGGCGCCGCTTCCGGGGGCCGGCCCCCGGACCCCCGCTCCTCAAACGCCGGAGGGGCTGGATTTTGCCTGGCGTCAGCCTCCCCGTGCAGCGGTGATGTCGGCCTGGTGTCACTGTGGCGCAGGATAGCACCATCGCTCTGACCAGCGGTTTTATATGTCGTGGTGTCGCCGTAAAGTGGAGTGGCGCCACATTGGCTCGACATGGCGCCATGGCTGTGCCATGCTGGGGGACATGGACCTCACGCCCTACGTCGCCACCCTCCGCCAAGAGCTCGCCGTCGCCGCCGAGGCCGGCGGCGACGAAGCCCGCAAGCTGGCCGAGAGGCTCACCGCTCCCCTGGAGTCGGCCACCCGGCTGACCCTGCTCAATGTGCTCTCCGCCGCGATGGACGAAGTCACCCGCGAACTCGCCCCCGGCTCGGTCGACGTGCGACTGCGGGGACTCGACCCCGAGTTCGTGGTGACGGTGCCGGCCGGCGAGGGCCGCGCCCCCGCGGAGCCGGACTCCGCCGATCGGTTCGCCGAACCGCTCGCGCCGCACGCATCCGCCGACGGCGACGAGGGCGGCACCGCTCGCGTCAACCTGCGCCTGCCGGCCCACCTCAAGGCCCGCGCCGAGGAGGCCGCGAGCCGTGAGGGGCTGTCGGTCAACGCCTGGCTGGTGCGCGCCGTATCGGCCGCGGTCGACGGCGGCGCCCGGCCCCGTACGACGGAGAAGTCCCAGAGCGTGGGGCAGAGCTTCACGGGCTGGGTCCGCTAGCCCGGCTCCACCGCGCACGCATCGCACCGCATCAGTTCGCCCACATCACGTCCCACCAGCGGGGACGCCCGGAAGACCCAAGAGGACGGGACAGTCATGCCTTCTTTCGACACCTCCGAAGCGATCTCGGTCACCGCACACGTGGAGGCCGGCTCCATCCAGTTCACCGCGGGCGACCGCCTCGACACCGTCGTCGCGGTGCGGCCCCGGGACCCGAAGCGCGACAAGGACGTACGGACCTCCGAGCAGACCGAGGTCACGTTCGCGGGCGGCGTGCTGACCGTCAGGACGCCCAAGTCCAACCCGTTCGGCAAGCCCGGCATCGTCGACGTGACGGTCGAACTGCCCACCGGTTCGCACGTCGACACGACCGGCGCCTGGACCCAGGTGCTCGGCGAGGGCCGGCTCGGCGAGGTCCGGGTGAAGACCTCGGCCGGAGACGTGCGCCTCGACACGACCGGCCCGCTCAAGCTGACCGCGTCGCACGGCTCGATCACCGTGGACCGGGCCGAGGGCGCGACCGAGATCACCACCAGCTCCGGCAGCCTGCGCCTCGGCTTCGTCGACGGTCCCGCCGTCCTGAAGAACTCGCACGGCACCACGACCGTCGGAGCCGCCATCGGCGAGCTGCGGGTGAGCGGTGCCAACGGTGACATCGAGATCCGGCGGGCCGAGGACTCGGTCACCGCCAAGACCGCCCACGGAACCCTGCGGGTGGGCGAAGTCGCCCGCGGCACCGTGGAGCTGGAGACCTCCTACGGGGCCATCGAGGTCGGCGTCCGCGAGGGTACGGCCGCCTGGCTCGACGTCAGCTCGGGCTCCGGCCAGGTGCGCAACACGCTCACCGCGTCCGGGAGCCCGGAGGGCAGCGCGGACACCGTCAAGGTCCGCGCCCGGACGAAGTACGGCAACATCGACGTCCGCCGCGCCCCGGCCGCCGGGGCCTGACCCGCACCCTCCTCTCGCCTCTCCCCCTGTCACTTCAGCCTTCGAATGGAGGGCCTCATGCCTTCTTCTGTCATGTCCACATCACACCGAGGTGGCGGTCACCCGTCTCCGGCGGCCGTCTCCGCCGTCGGTCTGCGCAAGTCCTACGGCGACAAGACCGTCCTCGACGGCATCGACCTGAGCATCCCGGCCGGCTCCGTGTTCGCGCTGCTCGGCCCCAACGGTGCCGGCAAGACCACCGTCGTGAAGATCCTGTCCACGCTCATCACCGCCGGCGGCGGACAGGCGCAGGTCGCGGGCCACGACATCGCGGCCTCCCCGGGCGGGGTGCGGGCGGCGATCGGGGTGACCGGGCAGTTCTCGGCCGTGGACGGGCTGATCACCGGTGAGGAGAACATGCTCCTGATGGCGGACCTGCACCACCTGTCGAAGGCGGAGGGGCGGCGGGTCACCGCTGATCTGCTGGAGCGGTTCGACCTGGTGGAGGCCGCGAAGAAGCCTGCTTCGACCTACTCGGGCGGGATGAAGCGTCGCCTGGACATCGCGATGACGTTGGTCGGTGATCCGCGGATCATTTTCCTCGATGAGCCGACCACGGGTCTCGATCCGCGGTCCCGGCACACCATGTGGCAGATCATCCGCGAGCTCGTCGCGGGCGGTGTGACCGTCTTCCTCACCACCCAGTACTTGGAGGAGGCCGACGAACTCGCGGACCGGATCGCGGTGCTGAACGACGGCAGGATCGCCGCCGAAGGCACCGCCGAGGAGCTGAAGCGGATGATCCCGGGGGGACATGTGCGCCTTCGGTTCTCCGACCCGGCCGTCTACCGGTCCGCCGCCGCGGTACTGGGCGAGGTCGGCCGGGACGACGAGGCGCTGGCGCTGCAGATCCCCAGTGACGGCAGTCAGCGTGCGCTGCGCTCGATCCTCGACCGGCTGGACTCGGCCGGCGTGGAGGCGGACGAGCTGACCGTGCACATGCCCGACCTCGACGACGTGTTCTTCGCCCTGACCGGCACCACTCACCAGACCCTGCCCAGCCAGTCCAAGGAGAACGTCCGATGAGCTCTCTGTCCCTCGCCGTCCGTGATTCGTCCACGATGCTGCGCCGCAACCTGCTCCACGCCCGGCGCTACCCGTCTTTGACCCTGAACCTGCTGCTCACGCCGATCATGCTCCTGCTGCTCTTCGTCTACATCTTCGGAGACGTGATGAGTGCGGGCATCGGCGGCGGCAGCCGCTCCGACTACATCGCCTACCTCGTGCCGGGCCTGCTGCTGATGACGATCGGCTCGACCACGATCGGCACCGCGGTGTCGGTCTCCAACGACATGACCGAGGGCATCATCGCCCGTTTCCGCACGATGGCCATCCACCGGGGTGCGGTGCTCGTCGGACACGTCGTCAGCAGTGTTCTGCAGTCGATCGCGTCCGTGGTCCTGGTCGGCGCCGTTGGCGTGGCCATCGGGTTCCGCTCCACGGACGCGACGGCCCTGGAGTGGCTCGCGGCGCTGGGGCTCCTGGTGCTGTTCGCCCTGGCGTTCACCTGGATCGCCGTCGGTATGGGGCTGATCAGCCCGAACGCGGAGGCTGCCAGCAACAACGCGCTCCCGATGATCCTCCTGCCACTGCTCTCCAGCGCCTTCGTCCCGGTCGAGGGGATGCCGGGCTGGTTCCAGCCCGTCGCCGAATACCAGCCCTTCACCCCGGCCATCGAAACCCTGCGCGGACTCCTCCTCGGCACCGAGATCGGCAACAACGGCTGGCTCGCGGTCGCCTGGTGCCTGGGCCTCGCGGTGCTCGGCTACTTCTGGTCGGCCGCGAAGTTCAACAGTGACCCGAAGTAGGGGTGTGGGGTTGACCGACTGCGGCTAATGGCATTAGCTTCTGAGTGAAAGGCATTAGCCGCTACTCCTGGGGGACGGGTCATGACGGAGGTTCTGAGCACCGACGGCGGGCGGATCGCGTACGAGGTCACGGGCGAGGGCCCGCTGGTCGTGCTCGCCCACGGCATGGGCGACAACCGCGCGGCCTTCCGCGAGACCGCGGCCCTCCTCGTCGCCGCCGGGTACCGCGTCGCCTCCACCGACCTGCGCGGACACGGGGAATCGAGCACCGGCTGGGCCTCGTACACCCGTACCGACGTGGCGGGCGACCTGCTCGGCCTGATCCGGCACCTCGGCGGACCCGCCGTCATCGTCGGCCACTCCTTCGCCGGCGGAGCCGCCACCATCGCGGCGGCGCAGGAGCCCGCGCTGGTCGACGCCATCGTCGAGATCAGCCCGTTCACCAGGGCGCAGAAGATCGACTTCGGTGCCCTCGGCTCCCACGCCCGCTACCGCAAGGGCATGCTCCTGCTGCTCGGCACCGGCATCCTGCGCAGCGCCGGCCTGTGGAAGCGCTACCTCGACCACGCCTACCCGGGCGCCCGCCCCGCCGGTCACGCCGCCCACCTCGCGGCGCTCGACGCCGATCTGGGCCGGCCGGGCCGGATGGCCGCCGTCGCCAAGATGGGGATGTCCGCCCCCACCGACGCCGGCGCCCGCCTCGGCGACGTCCAGTGCCCCGCGCTGATCGTCGAGGGCGACCTCGACTGCGACTGGGCCGACCCCGTCGCCGAGGGCGCGGCCATCGTCGCCGAACTGCCCGCCGGGCGCGGCCGCCTCGTGACGATCGAAGGCGCGGGCCACTACGCCCACGCGCAGTTCCCCGCCGAAACCGCCGCGGCCATCGTGTCCTTCCTCAAGGAGGCCACCCGTGCCTAGGGCCGCGCTCTCGGCCGGCGCGGTGGTCGACGTGGCGCTGCACCTCGTCGACGCGGAGGGGCCGGCGGGCCTGACCCTGTCGGCGGTGGCGGGCCGGGCGGGCGTGGCGACCCCCTCCCTCTACAAGCACGTACGCGGCCTCGCCGAGCTCCGCGACCTCCTGTCGGCGCGGATCATGAACGAGATGGCGGACGAGATCGGCGTGGCCGTCATCGGCCGCTCCGCCGACGAGGCGATCCGCGCGTTCATGACGGCCTGGCGCGGCTACGCCCTGCGCCACCCCCACCGGTACGCTGCCCTGCTGCACAGCCCCGAACCGCGAACGGCCGAAGCCGGGGAACGCCTCATCACCATCCTCTTCGCCACCCTGCGCGCCTACGGCCTGGAGGACTCCGCGGCCGTCCACGCGGCCCGCTGCCTGCGCGCCACCGCCCACGGCTTCGTCTCCCTGGAGACCGGAGGCGGCTTCGCCCTGCCCGAAGGCCTGGACGAGAGCTACGCCCTCCTGACGCACATGGTCGTCACGGGCCTGCGCACGCCGGTCTAGGAGGCCGAGCGCCGGTGCGACGCCTCCGTGGGTCGAGACACTGGTGCTGGAATGTGAACGAAGTGTAAAATAGAGGGTGTTCGTTTTGTTTGTCGATGGAAGTTAGGCACATGGCTGAACGGAAGAGAGAGCGCGTCCCGCAGAACCGCGCGATCCAGACCAAGGCGACCATCTTGCGGGCGGCCGCGGAGGTCTTCGACGAGTTCGGGTTCAGCGGTGCCAGCATCAGCAAGATCATGAAGCGGGCGGACGTCACCCAGGGCGGGATGTACTTCCACTTCGCCTCGAAGGAGGAACTCGCCTACGCCGTCATGGTCGGCCAGGGCGAGGGCCTCGAGTTCCCGGCCGGGCAGGACGGGCTGCAGCGCCTGGTGGACATCACGCTCTACCTCGCGGACCAGCTCCGGCACAATCCGGTGCTGCGGGCCGGCGTGCGGCTGGCCGTGGAGCAGGGCGAATTCGGTCTCCGCGACGACGTCGCCTACCAGGCCTGGGTGCTCGAATTCCGCCAGCAGCTGCGCTTCGCCCGCGCGAAGGGCGAGCTCCAGCCGGACGTGGACGACCACGAGCTGGCCTGGATCCTGGTCAGCTCCTTCACCGGGGCGCAGCTCTTCTCCCAGATGTCGACCGGGCGGGCCGACCTCCCGCAGCGGATCGCCTCGCTCTGGCGCTACCTGCTGCCGGCCGTCGCCACCGAGGAGACCCGTGGCGCGCTGCGACTGACGCTGCCGGAGGCGGAGGCCGAGGCAGCGACAGACGCGGAGAAAACCGAACGACCCCTGTGACGGCCTCGTCGTGGTGACCAGCCCCGTGGCCATTCGGCGCGGCCGGCGCGCAGCATGCTGCGCGCCGGAATGCCGGAAGCTGCACCGGTAACCGGGCCGGGCGGAGGGGCCCCGCTGTCAGAGTGGAATGGCCATCCCCGCTTTCGAAGGAGCCACCACCATGGCCCAGACCCAGAAGAACCCGCTCGCCGTCACGACCGGTGTGCTGATCGCCCTCCTGGCCTCGTCCACCGTGCTGTTCGACGGCACGGCGCGGTACGTGGTCATGGGTGTGCTCGCCGTCGGGGTGCTCTCCTGCGCCCGCGCCCTCCAGCGGGCCCGCGCGTAGCCGTGGCCGTCTTAGCGGGAGTCCGCGTGGGAGGAGCACCTCCGACGCGGACTCCGTGTTTACCGGGCGGCCCAGGCCGCCCCGCTCAGATCCAGCCGCGCTCCCGCGCGAGCAGCGCCGCGTGGAACCGGTTCGACGCGTCGAGCCGGTGCATCAGCGTCGCCACGTACTTGCGGTACGTCCGCACCGAGATGCCCACGTCCCGCGCCCCGTTCTCGTCCTTGTCGGCCGTGCACAGCGACTCCAGGATCCGGCGCTCCAGTTCGGTCGGGCGCTCGCCCGACACCGCCGGCCCCTCCTCGTCCGCCGCCGCCGGTATTTCCTGCGCCTGGCCCCACATCCGGTCGAAGAGGGACACCAGCGTGGTCACCAGGCCCGGTTCACGGGTCAGGAGCGCCCCCCGCTTGCTGTCGGAGGGGTCGATCGGCGTCAGCGCCGCCGCCCGGTCGAAGATGAGGATGCGCTCCAGGTCGAGCCGGGACACCCGCACCTCCGCCCCCTTGCCGACCATCTCCCGCAGGTACGCCATCGTGGCCGGATCGTCCAGCGCGGCCGCCCCGAACAGGCTGCGCATCCGGATCCCGCGCCGCAGGATGCGGGCGTCGGCCGGCCGGGAGGTCTCGATGATCTCGGGCCGCATCACCCCGGAGGGCCAGGTGGTCATGGACTCCGACCGGGTGAAGAAGGTCAGCTCGTCGATGGCCGCCCGCACCTGCTCGATGCCCATCAGCCGTTCCATGGGGGGCCGGTCCGCCCCCGCGATCGCGTCCGAGGTCGTGGCCGCGTCCCGTTCCGCGAGCAGCGAGGCCACGATCGCGTCCGCCGCGGCCCTTGTCTCCAGCTCCTGCCGCATCCGGGCGAGCCGGGCGTCGATCAGGTGCTGCACCGCCTTGGCGGGACTGACCGGGCGCAACAGCCCGTCGGTCATCGCGGCGAGACCGAGGGCCGTGGCCCGCTGCCGCAGGACGCGCACCGCCTCCTCGTCCAGATCCGCGTGCCGCACGAGCTGTTCGGGATCGGCGCCGCCGCTCCTGAGCAGGACGCGGTAGAAGCGTTCGTCCTCCGGATCGATATCGAGAAACGCCAGATCCGGATCCCCCATGGATTCCCCCAACGCCGTGGCCGGTCATTACCTGGCCTAGATCTACCTGTTACCCCGGGTCGAGGCTACGGCAATGATCCATTCCGCTTCCAGGTCCCGGCATGGAAGGGGGTCCCGGACGGTGCAGTAAGTGACCTCGCAGAACGCAGCAAGCTGCGCGTGACAGCCCTCGAACGAAGCCATTGCGAACGGCAGAGTTGTGGTCACAAGGAGCCGCCGGGAAAACACCGGAGGCCACCGGTACCGGGCGGGAAAGGGCCGGATCCGGTACGGACCGCAAACCAAGGGGGAACCACCGTGATGAAGCGCCTCAGCGTCACTCTCGCCGCCGCCGTACTGATCGGCCTGGCCGGTGCCGGCACCGCGAGCGCCGACGCTCCCGCCCCGCTTCCCACCCCCGGTACCCAGGTCTGCGTACCGATTCCGGCGGGCCTCCCGCTCCCCGGTGTCTGCGTGATCATCCCGGGCCGCGACACCCACAACTGGGACTAGCACTTCCTCCCGGAGGCTCCTTCCGGAAGGGATCGCCACATGATCTCCGACCCGGAATTCCCCCCGGTGGCCCGCTAGCACGGTATTCGATCTTCCTCGACGATTCCGATCTTCAATCATCCGGCTCCCGGGAAACGAACTCCCGGACCCCGAGCACAAGGAGAGAAAGTCCGATGACCGCCTACTCGGTGCTCGTCCCCTTCGTCCCGAGCCGCCCCGAGCAGCTCCTGCCCTTCGCCGGGCTCGTCCACTGGACCGGGGCCGAACGCCTCTGGCAGGGACAGAGCCTGGTCACCGAGACCCACCAGGCCTTCGCCCACGCCGCAGGCGCCGGATTCAGGGTCCCCGTCGGGCTCGGCGTGACCCTGATGCCGCTGCGCCACCCCACGGAGGCCGCCCTCCAGGCCCGTTCGCTGGCGCTGATGACGGGTCAGCCGGTCCTCGCCGGCTACGGGCCGGGCGCCCCCGCCGTACAGAAGGCCCTGCTCGGAGCCCCGTACCGGAGCCCCCTCACCGCCGCCCGGGAGTACCTGACCGCCGTACGCGCCGCCCTCGACGGTACGGCCGCGGTCCTGGAGGGGGAGTACCTGCACCAGGAGGCACTGCTCCCGCCGGTGCCCGGACCGCGCGTCGAGATCGGGCTCGGCGTCCTGCGCCCCGGCATGGCGAGGGTGGCCGGAGAGGTGGCCGACGCGGCGATCTGCTGGCTCACCCCGGCCCGCTACCTGGCCGACACGATTGTGCCCGAGGTGCGCAAGAGCGCCGAGAGCGCGGACCGGCCGGCGCCCAAGGTGGTGGCCATGGTGCCGATCGCCCTGGCGGCGCCCGACCGGGACCCCGTGAGCCTCGCCCTCGCCTCCAACCGGCACCACCTGAAGGCGGCGCACTACCAGGACATGCTCCGGCGCGGCGGTGTCGAACTGCCCGCCGCCACCGGTTCGGTGGCCGAGGACGAGAGGGCGCGGGGCGCGGCCCTGGTGGCCGGCGACGCCTTCCTCTACGGGGAGCCCGCCGAGCTCCTCGCGAAACTCGAGGCCTTCCGCGAGGCGGGCGCCGACGAGATCGTCCTCAACGTCACGGGAGTGGCCCAGCTGTACGGCGCCCAGGCCGCGAGCCGTGAACTGCGCACGCTGCTCACGGTCCTCGGACTCGCCTCCTGACCCGGGGCGGCCCGCGCTCCGCGCCCGCAGCCCCGTAGGTCCGCACGCCGGCGCCCCCTGCCCGCTTGCACCCCCTCAGACTTCCGGCCGCCCGGCCGATCCCCCTCCAGCTCCGCGTCATCAGGCGCCCGCGTCCACCCACGCACTCACGTTAGGCATGTTCATGACACTCACTTCCGTCAAGGCCCACGCCTTGCAGTGGGGCACCGGACGCCCCCTGGCCGCTCTCGCCCCCCGCCCGCCGTTCACCGCGACGGTCGTCCTGGAGGACGCCGCCCACCTCGACGCCCTGCTCGGCAGCGGCGTGGCCGGCCCCGGCACCGTCGTCCTGGTCCCCGGGGACGAGCCGACCGCCGAGCCCGAGCCCCACGAGGCCACCGGCGCCCAGGTCATCGTCTGGCAGGGCTCGCTGGGCGAACCCGGCGCGGAGGCCGGACTGCACCCCGACTTCTACCTCCAGGTGCAGGCCTACTCGATCACCCCCTACCTCTCCGTCCTCGGACCCACCCTGGTCCGCATCGTCGAGGAAGCCGACTTCCAGGCCTTCCTGGAGGACGCCGACCGGGCCCTGAACGAAGGCGAGTTCTCCGCCTTCCTGACCCACCCCTCGGTCCAGCTCGCCGACCTCGGAGCCCTCGGCGGCAACGGCGACGGCGACGGCCCGGCCCTGCGCCTCTACGTCGCCGCCGACGGAGCCGTCAGCGTCGCCCCCGGCGCCGCACCCCTCGGCCCCGTCGGCACCCCCGCCGCCGCACTGCACCAGGCCTGGGAGGACTCCACCGGCGCCCTGGCCGGCGTACTCGACGAGGACCTGCGCCGCGAGCAGCTCGCCGCCCGCCCCTGGATCTCCCGCTACCTGGCCGCCGTCGGCGCCATCCGCGAAGCCGTCACCCGAGGCCTCGAACAGCCCCGCGTCTCCGGCTTCGGCGGCCGCCTCGTCCCCGCCCTCGCCGCCCACGCCGCACCGCAAGACACCTCCGGCGACACCCCGGTGCTGCTCTTCAACGCCGAACAGGCCCTGATCCACCACCCCGGAGACCGCCGCACCATCGCCCTCTCCCTCGACGCCGCCCAGGCCGCCGAAGCCCTCCTCGTCACCGGCACCGCCCAGGCCGCCGCCGACTACGCCGACCCGGCCACCGTCGACGCCGTCGCCGCCTACTTCTCCGGCATCGGACTGCCCCTCACCGAGTCCGCCGCCCCCCGCACCGCCGCCGACACCGCCTCCGACACCCCTGCCGCCACGGAAGGAGCGACCCGCTGATGGGCGCCATGCTGCTCAGCCCCGCCGCCGCGGGCACCGGCCTCACCGGCCGCGCCGCCGAGGCCGTCGCCGAGCTCGGAGACCGGGCCGTCCTGTGCGACCTCTACGACGAGGCCGGCGCCCCCGTCTACCACGACATCGCCGGCACCACCCCGCACGAGGTCCGCGAACTCCTCTCCACCCTGCGCCGCATCCCCGGCCCGGTCCTCGACCTGGCCGCCGGCTCCGGTCGGCTGACCTTCCCCTTCCTGGCCCTCGGCCGCGAGGTCACCGCCCTCGAACTGTCCGGCCACATGATCGGACTGCTCCGGGAACGCCTCGCCGCCACCCCGGCCTCCCTCCAGGGCCGCTGCACCCCCGTCCAGGCCGACATGAGCGACTTCTCGCTCGGCCGCAGCTTCGGCGCCGTCGTCCTCGGCACCACCTCCATCTCCCTCCTCCCGCCGGAGGCCCGCCCCGGCCTCTACCGGTGCGTACGGGAACACCTGGCGCCCGGCGGCAGGTTCCTGCTCACCACCGTCGAGGTGGACGCCGCCGACGACGGCAGCGACGAGAGCGAGATCCTCGCCCCCGGCGAGATCACCGGCCGCTCCTACCGGATGATCGAACAGTGGACCTCGGGCAACAGCTCCCGCACGGTCACCGTCATCCCCGCGGACCCGCCGGCCGAAGGCCCCGTCCACGTCGCCACCACCACCATCGGCGTGATGCCCGCACCCCTGCTGGTCGCCGAGCTCGAAGCCGCCGGCTTCGCCATCCGCTCCACCACGCCCATCCCCGGCGGCGGCCGCCACCACGACGTCCTCCTGGAAGCCGAGGCCCTGTGATGACCACCGCCCTGCCCACCCTGACCGGACAGGACGAGGCTCCCGACCACGGCCACCCGGCCCTGTGGACCTCCCTGCTCCCGCCCTCCGCCCACGGCGACGACGGCATCTGCGCCGTCTCCGCCGAGGGGATGTACGTACGGTTCGCCGACGGAAGCGAACTCCTCGACGGCGACTCGGGCCTGTGGAACGCCAACCTCGGCCACGGCAACCGGCACATCGCCGAGGCCTGCCACCAGGCCCTGCTCAACGCCTCGTACCTGAGCGTCTTCCGCTACGAACACCCCTACGCCCGGCGGGCCGCCGAGGCCCTGGTGGAGCTCTGCGGAGCCGACCACTTCGCCCGCGTCCTCTTCTCCACCTCCGGCGGCGCGGCCAACGACCTGGTCATGAAGACCGCCCGGCACTACCACGCCCTGCGCGGCGCCGAGAAGCGCAAGATCATCGTGGGGCTGCGCGGCAGCTACCACGGCCTGACCTTCGGCGGCTTCGCCCTCACCGGCGAGAACCTCGGCCAGCAGGTCTACGGGGTCGACCAGCGCCTGGTGCGCCACGTCACCCCCAACGACCCGGCCGACATCGAGAAGCTGATGCGGGCCCAGGGCTCCCAGATCGCCGCCGTCGTCGTCGAACCCGTCCTCGGCAGCGGCGCCGTCCCCCTCACCGACGAGTACCTCCAGACCCTCTTCCGGCTCCGCGAGGAACACGGGTTCCTGCTCGCCGCCGACGAGGTGGCCACCGGATTCGGCCGCACCGGATCGATGTTCGCCTCCCAGTTGTGGAGCGAACGCCCCGACCTGCTGGTCACCTCCAAGGGGCTGACCAACGGCACCTGCGCGGCCGCCGCCGTCATCGTCTCCCGGACGATCGCCGACGCCTTCCGCGAAGCCGACGCCACCTTGACCCACGGCGAAACGCAGGCCGGCACCCCCGTCACCTGCGCCGCGATCATCGCCACCATCGAGGAGATGCGCCGCCTCGACGCCGTCTCCCGGGGCCGGCGCGCCGCCGAGACCCTCGGCGCCCACCTGGACCGGCTCGTCGCCGAACACCCCCTCTTCGACTCCCACGACGGCCGCGGCCTCTTCCGCTCCCTGCGGATCGTCACCGCCGACGGCGAACCGCTGCCGCAGGCCCGGGTCCTCGACCAGATCACCGCCATCCGTGCGGCGGGCGCCATCGTCCACGCCGGCGTCCACGGCATCCAGATCATGCCGCCGCTCACCGCGACGGACGCCGAGATCGACGCCCTCATGGAAGCCGTACGGACCGGAGTCGAAAGCTTCTCCGCCACGAGCGGTGCGGGAGGACTGCGGTGAACATCGCCTGGTCCGGATCCACCCGGCTGCTCATCGGCCCCGAAGGGCTCAGCGACTGGCTGGCGGACTTCGACGACGCCCACCCGGCAGGGGGGAGCCGTCCCGTCACCGCCCTGCTCCTCGACCCGGCCGTCGCGAACTCCCGCATCACCGCCCTGGTGACCGCGGAACTGGACCGGGCGGGACACACCACCCACCCCATCGTCCCCGACGGTGACGGAGGCCCGGACGAGATCCTCGCCCTGGCCCGAGCCACCGCCCACGCAGGCCTCATCGCCGTCATCGGCGGCGGAGCCCTCCTCGACCGGGCCAAGCTCCTGTCCGTGGCCCACGAGGACGAGCGGGCCCGCGCGGCCCTGCGCACCACCGGCCGCAGCGGACTGCTCACCCTGGACCCGCGCACCCGCCGCACCCGTCCGCTGCTCGCCGTACCCACCACGGTCGGCACCGGATCCGAACTCAGCCGGGTCGCCTGCCTGCCGCACAACAGCGGCAAACGGCTCGTCATGGGCGACGCCCTCGCCCCCGACGCGGCCCTGCTGGACCCGGCCGCCACCGAGACCCTGCCCGGCGAGCTGCTGATCGAAGGAGCCCTGGAAGCGGTCTTCCGCACCGTCGGCCCCTACGTCGGCAACCTGACCGACCGAGCCGTCGAGGACGCCCTCGCCCAGACGGCCGCCACCCAGCTGGTCCGCCTCGGCGGAGCACTGGCCCGGCAACTGGCCGACGGACAGGCCCCCGACGCCACGCTCCGCACCGACCTGGCCCGGCTGAGCGGACTGACCCAGTCCACCTGGCTCTGCTACGGCAGGGACCTGTTCAGCACCGAGGGCTGGATGATCGCCAACGAACTCTCCAGCGCCCTGGGCATCCGCAAGATGACCGCCGTCGCGGCCATCCTGCCGGCCCTGTGGCGGGCCGTCCTCGCCGGCGACACCCGGCTCGGCTCCGCCGCCCGCCTGCGGGGGATCTGGGAACTGCTCCGCTCGGCCGACAGCAGCGGCGACCCGCTGCCCGCCGAGCCGGTAGCAGGCATCAGCGCCCTGATGAACCGCTGGGGCATCGTCCGCGACATCGCCGTCACCCCGCAGCTGCTCGACGCGGTGGCCCGCAGGACCGTACGGGCCTGGGGCGCGGGCCTCCCGATGCTCGGCGGCCTGCGCGCGGCCGACGTCAACGCCCTGCTCAGCGAAGCGGCCTGATCCCCTGCGCCGCACCCACAGACTTCCGCGCCGGCTTGGCGCGGGGACCGCACCACCTCGCCTTCCACGAAAGGAAACCGTCATGGACAACAACACGTTCGACGCTGCCGCCGATGTGAACCACCTGGAGCTCGGCCTGCAGGAGCTCGAGGTCATGGAGGCCCCGGGCTGGTGGACGACCGGTGGCGTCGTCGTCGGCATCTCCCTCGTCTCGGTGGTCATGACCTGATCCGACCCGGATCAGCGCCACCCGCTCCATCCGCTCCACCCGCTCCACCCCTCGTACACCCCCTCACAGAAGGAGTCCGTCATGAACGAGAAGTTCGAAGCCCCCGCGGCCGACGTCAAGAACCTGGAGCTCGGCCTCCAGGAGCTCGAGGTCATGGAGGCCCCGGGCTGGTGGACCACCGGCGGTGTCGTCGTCGGCATCTCCATCGTCTCCATCGTCGCCACCTGATCCACCCTCAGCACCTTCCGTCAGTCACCGATCACCCAGAAGGAGAACGCAATGAGCGAGCAGAAGTTCGACAACACCGCGGTCGTCGCGCAGGACGGCCTGGAGCTGGGCCTGCAGGAGCTCGAGGTCCTCGAGGCCCCCGGTTTCTGGGAGGGCGTGTCCATCGGCATCGCCATCTCCACGGTGACCATCGCCACCTGATCCACCCCGGCACGCAGGCACCAACACACCACCGCACCACCACTCGACACACGAAGGAGAACGCAATGAGCGAGCAGAAGTTCGACAACACCGCGGTCGTCGCGCAGGACGGCCTGGAGCTGGGCCTGCAGGAGCTCGAGGTCCTCGAGGCCCCCGGTTTCTGGGAGGGCGTGTCCATCGGCATCGCCATCTCCACGGTGACCATCGCCACCTGATCCCGCCCCGGCGACCCCGCACACAAGTGAGCGGCGCCTGAAACGGATCGATGCGGACCGGGCCCGGCCGGGAAACCCCCGGCCGGGGCCCGGCCCTCGGCACCACCGAACCACCCACACACTCCGGAAAGGACGCGGCAGCGATGAGCAGCAGCGACCCGGCCGTCTCGCTGAACGGTCTCACCAAGATCTACAAGGGCGTGCGCGCCGTCGACTCGCTGACCGTGGACATCCGCGCCGGCCGTGTCACCGGCCTCCTGGGCCGCAACGGCGCCGGCAAGACCACCACACTGCGGATGCTGCTCGGCCTCGCCACCCCGACCGCCGGCACCGCCACCATCCTCGGCAAGCCGTACGCCGAACTCCCCGACGCGGCCCACCGCATCGGAGTCAGCATGGACGGCATGGGCGGCGTCACCGGCGCCACCGTCCGCGGCGAACTGCGCATCTGGTGCACCGTGCTGGGCCTGCCCGCCGGCCGCGCCGACCAGGTCATGGAGTACACCGGCCTCGACTACGCCGCCGACCGCCCGGTCAAGGGCTGCTCCACCGGTATGCGCCAGCGGCTCGCCCTGGCCACCGCACTGCTCGCCGACCCGGAGATCCTCATCCTCGACGAGCCGGCCAACGGCCTCGACCCGGACGGCATCCGCTGGCTGCGCGCCACCCTGCGCACCCTGGCCCTGGGCGGCCGCACCGTCATCGTCTCCAGCCACCAGCTCGCCGAGCTGGAGCAGACCGTCGACGACGTCGTGATCATGCAGCACTCCCTGCGCTACGCGGGCACCCTCGACGACCTCACCGGCGACGGCGCCGTCCGCCTGGAGGACCGCTTCTTCGAGCTGGTCGACCCGGCCGCCACCGCCGTTCCCGCCGCTGACACCGCTGACACCGCGGGCACCCGCACCCCGGAAAGGAACTACTCCCGTGCGTAACCTCATCGCCGGCGAAACCCGCAAGGCCCTGACCGGCCGCGCCTGGTGGGCCCTGCCGCTCGCGGGAGCCTGGCTGTGCCTGATCACCACCTTCGGATACGTCTCCGGAGGCGAGAAGGCCATCGCGGAGGGGTCCACGTCCCTGGCAGTCGGCCAGGACGTGGCCCGTTCCTGGATGATGATGTTCCTGCTGGCGGCCGTCTTCGGCGCCGTCCACGTCACCCGGGACTACGCCTCCGGCACCATGGTCCGCTCCGCGCTCCTCGCCGGCTCCCGCTCCCGCCTCTTCGGCGCGAAGCTCGCCGTCGCCACCGCCGCCGGAGCCGCCTTCGGCCTGATCGCCGCCGCCCTCGGCGCCGTCAGCGTCTACCTCGGCCCGCTGCCCTTCGGCCTGGAGGCCGCCGCCGACGGCGAGACCGCCCTCATCCTGGTCGGCGTCTTCGCCTGCTGCACCCTGGCCGCCCCCTGGGGCGCCCTCATCGGCTGGATCGTCCGGAACCAGACCGGCGCCGTGGCCACCCTGATCGGCCTCACGCTCCTGGTGGACCCCGGGCTGCAGCGGCTGGTCCCCGAAGTCTCCAAGTACCTCCTGACCATCGCGATGAGCTCCGTCTACCGGGACGTGAAGCCCGACCTGCTCTCGCTGCCCTGGGCGTACGCGGTCATCGCTGCCTGGCTCGCCGCGGCCTTCGTCGCCGGCCGCCACCTCGTCCGCACCCGCGACATCGCGTAAGGGCGTGTCCAGCGCACCAGGCAGAACCGGTCCGGCCGGCCCCGACCCACCGGACACGTCCTCACCGCCCCCTTGAGCAGAGGTGCTTCCACCATGTCCGCCAAAACCGCCTTCGCACCCGATCTGGAGCGGCCCCGCACCGCCGACGACGTGGCCGTGCGCGAACCGCTCACCGAAGACGCCCCCTGGGTGATCCAGCGCGGGGAGCACAAGCACTTCCGTACTGGCGAGGACCTCGCCCGCCTGGTCCGCCTCCTCGACGGAAGCCGCGACCACGACCAGCTCGCCGCCGAACTCGGCTCCCCCTGGACCCCCGGCCACATCGGCCGCGCGGTCCGCAGCCTCGCCGACTCCGACCTCCTGGAAGACGGCCGGCCCGTCAAGAAGCCGGCCAGGGTCCGCTTCGCGGGCCCGCTGACCATCCAGTTCACCCTGGTCAAGCCCGAGCGGATGCTGCGCCGCCTCGCCCCGCTGGTCCGCCCGCTCGGTCACCGCCTCGTCCTCGGCGCGGCCGCCGCCGTCGTCCTGCTGGGCGTCCTGGCCCTCGCCGCCTGCGGCGCCACCCTCGGCGAGGCGCTCTCCCGCCCGATGCCCCTGTGGGCGTACGCCTGCGTGATGCTCGGCGTGGTCGCCACCACCGCCGTCCACGAGATGGCCCACGGAGCGGTCCTGACCCATCACGGCGGCACACCCAGCCGGATGGGCTTCATGCTCTTCTACATGTCGCCGGCGTTCTTCTGCGACGTCTCCGACGGCTGGCGGCTGCCCAGCTCCCGCCAGCGCGTCCAGGTCGCCCTCGCCGGCATCGCCATCCAGGCCGTCGCCGCCGGCACCGCCGCCCTCACGGCCCTCGCCGTACCCGCCGGACCGGCCCGCGAGACCCTGCTGCTGGTCGGCCTCGTCAACTACATGACCTGCCTGGTGAACCTGCTCCCGCTGGTCAAGCTCGACGGCTACCTCGCCCTCATGAGCCACCTGGACATCTCCCACCTGCGGGAGAAGGCCATGACCGACGCCCGCCGCGCCATCGCCCGGATCGTCTTCGGCGGCCGTGGCTACCAGCGCGAACTGCCCGGCCGCGGCTGGTCCGTCCCGTACGGCATCGCCTGCCTGCTCTTCCCCCTGTACCTGGTCTCCACCGCCCTGACCCTCTGGTCCGGGATCCTGCAGCGCCTCGGCATCGCCGGCTCCTGCATGATGGTCTGCGCGCTGGGCTACCTGCTGTGGCGCCTCGGCAAGGGCGCCACCACCCTGGTCCGCGAAGCCGCCTCGGCCGGCGCCCGCCCCGCCCGGATCGCCGCCGCGGGAGTGCTCGCCACCGCCGCACTGGCCCTGGCCGCCACCCTCGTACAGATCCCCGCCACCGTCTCGGCCGGCTACACCACCGAACCGGACGGCAGCCTCAGCCTCCTCGTCCCCCGGGGCGGCGGCGGCTTCGACCTCACCGAGGGCACCCCGGTCACCCTGCGCCGCTCCGGGCTCTTCTCCCGGCCGCAGACGGGCACCGCCACCCTCGGCGAACCCACCGGCCACGACGTCCTCGCCCCGGTCACCGCCATGCTCCCCGTCGCCAGCGACCGCCCCTGGCTGGAGATGAAGGCGTACCCGCTGCACCGCGTCACCGCCACCCCCGCGCCGAACGGCACGGACCGCACCGGCGTCGCCGAGGTCCAGGCGGGCGACCACCCGCTCTGGAAGTGGTTCGCCGTCTCCTACCTCGGCCCGCTGCTCCCCTGACTTCTCCCGTACGCCGCCCACGGAGGCCCGCCATGTCCCTGCGACACGTTGCCCACTGCCCGCCCGGCACTCCCTTCTACGACCGTCCGGCCGCGATCACCGGCGCCGACGCCTTCCCGGCGGCCCCCGCCGACGCCCCCGCCGGGTGGACCCGTGAGCCGATGGGGGAATGGACCGTCCTGACCCCGCCGGGACTCGAACTCCCCGGCCAGGGCTGGAAGATCCACGTGTCGGCGACCGAGCGGACGGCCCCCGAGGTCCTCGACATCGTGAGCGCGTACTGCACCTCCCGCTCGCTGCTCTTCAAGTTCCTCACCAGCCCCTCGATGCTGATGCTGCGCAACAGCAAGTACGGGGACCGGGGCAGCAGCGGCAAGTTCATCACCCTCTACCCCCGTGACGAGGCGGAGCTGGAGACCGTACTGACCGAGCTCGACGCCCTCCTCGAAGGCCGCCCGGGACCGGCCGTCCTCAGCGACCTGCGCTGGGGCGCGGGCCCCCTGTACCTGCGCTACGGAGGCTTCAAGCTGAAGCTGGGCCCCGGCCCGAACGGCGCCCCCGTGCCCTGCATCGAGGACCCCGAAGGCAACCTCGTCCCCGATGTGCGCGGCCCCTCCTTCCGCCCGCCGGCCTGGCTGGAGCTGCCGCCGTGCGTGGTGCGGGCGCTGGCCGAACGGAGCCGCGGCGGCTCCCTCGGGGACTTCCCCTTCAAGATCACCCAGGCCCTGCACTTCTCCAACGGCGGCGGCGTCTACCGCGCCACCGACACCCGCGACGGACACGAGGTCCTGGTCAAGGAGGGCCGCCCGCACGCCGGCCTCGACGACGCCGGAGCCGACGCCGTGGAGCGGCTGCGCCGCGAGCACGACGCGCTGGCCGCCCTCGACGGACTGCCCTGGTTCCCGCGGGTCCTGGACTGGCGCCGCGGCGCCGAACACTGGTTCCTGACACGGGAGTTCGTCGACGGCAACGCCCTGACCAAGGAGACCGCCGAGCGCAACCCGATGCTCCACCCGGTCACCGCCCGCGACACCGCGATGCCCGTGGCCGAGTACACCGCCTGGGCCTTGGAGGTCCTCGACCGCATCGAGGCCGCCGTCACCGCCATGCACGAACGCGGGCTGGTCTTCGGCGACCTGCACCCCAACAACGTCCTGATCCGCCCCGACGGCACCGTCGCCTTCATCGACCTGGAGACCACCCTCCCCATCGAGGGCCACACCGGCCAGGCCATCGGAGCCCCCGGCTTCTGCGCCCCCGCCGGCACCACCGGCACCGCCGTCGACCGCTACGCCCTGGGCTGCCTGCGCCTCAGCCTGTTCCTGCCGCTGACCCCGGTCATGTCCTTCACCCGGCACCGCTCCGAGGACCTCCTCGCGCAGATCGCCGCCTTCTTCCCGGTGCCCGAGGGGTACGCCGACCAGGTCCGCGCCGACCTCGGACACGCCCCGGCACCCGCCGGCGGGCCGCTGGCCACCCCCGAGCGCATCGCCACCGGCATCCTGACCTGCGCCACCCCCGAGCGCACGGACCGCCTCTTCCCCGGCGACGCCGACCAGTTCCTGCACGGCGACGGCGGCCTCAACATCGCCAACGGCGCCGCCGGAGTCCTGTGGGCCCTGCGCGGCGCCGGGATCACCGTCCCCGAGGCCCACCTCGACTGGCTGGCGGACGCCGCCCGCGCCGTCACCGGCCCGCGGCCCGGCCTCTACGACGGACTGGCCGGCATCGCCTGCGTCCTGCACGACTTCGGGCGCACCGACGAAGCCGCCGCCATCCTCGACCGGGCCCACGGCCTGCTGCCCACTGCCACCCTGCGCGACGGCAGCCCCGACCGCAGCCTCTCCGGCGGCATCGCGGGCCTCGGCCTGGCCCTGCTGCACCTCGGCGAGGACACGGCCGCCCGCGAACTCGCCGCCGCCCTCGTCAACAGCCCCACCCTGGAGGAACGCCCCGGCCTGCTCCGCGGAGCCAGCGGCGAGGCCCTCTTCCTGCTCGCCGCCGGCCGTGACGACGCCGCCCGCGTGGCCCTCGTACACGACCTCGAACTGTCCCGGCAGCCGCTGCCCAGCCCCTGGCACCGGGTCCAGCTCGCCCACGGCGGAGCCGGGCAGGCCATCGCCGTCCACCACTACCTCGCCGCGCACCGGGACCCGTACCTGACGGCCGTCCACGACGCGCTGCTGACCGACCTGACGTCCCAGTTCCACCCGGCCTGCGGCCTGTTCACCGGCCGCGCCGGCGCGCTCGCCGCCCTGACCTGCACGGACGACGGATCGGCGGCCACGGCGCGGGCACGGGCCGAACTCCGCTCGGGCCTGGAACCGTTCGCGGTGGCCCACGAGAACGACCCGTACGCCACCGGCTTCCTCGGCGACCACCTGCTGCGCCTGTCCACGGACCTGGCCACCGGCTCCGCCGGCGTCCTGGCGGCACTGACCGCCCCCCGGACGGCCGTCCTGCCCTACCTGCCCGCCCCGGCGGCGGCGCCCGTCCCGGCCGCCCGCTGACGCCCGACCCGACGACGTACGGAGCCCCGCATGCCCACCCACCTGACGGTCAGCATCAGCATGACCGCGGAGGCCCCGTCCTCGGCGGCCCCCGAGACCACGGCCGTACGCCTCGTGTCCTGCCTCCCCGCGTCGTGGACGGTGGTCCCCCTCTCGATGACCCCCCGCTCCGCGACCCTGTCCCTGACCACCCCGGACGACACCCGCGCCCCGGCGGTCCTGGAAACCCTGGACACGGCCCTCTCGTCCCCCGCCTTCACCGGCTGGATCCGCGTCGCCTGACCCGCCGCCCCCGACCACCCGCAGGCCGCTCATCCCCCACAAGCGGCCTGCGGGTGCACGCCCTCGTCCGGCCCCTCTCCTACGGGTCAGCCCCTCGGCGGGACGAGCATGCGCTCCGCGGTGAGGCCGGAGGTGCGGGTGTTCTCGTACAGGGTGGTCTCGCCGTCGCTCCAGCGGACGACGAGGTCGTCGGTGAGGGCGTCGCCGGTGTAGCGGCCGGTGGTCAGGAGGACGCTGTGGGTCCAGGTGCCGTCCGGGCCGTGGAGGCGGCGTTCGCTGCCGAGCCCGCGGGTGGTGACGGCCGGGTGGACGGCGAGCGCGCCGTTGGACCAGCGGACCATCAGGTCCCACTTCCGGTTGCCGGAGAACTGCCCGGCGGCGAGCAGGGCGGCGCCCTTCCAGGCCGGGCCGGGGGCCTTGAGGCGGTGCTCGCGGCCGAAGGTGCCGGCGCCCACGGCGGTGTGGAGGGTGAGTTCGCCGTCGGACCAGCGGACCACGAGGTCGGTGACGTAGGTGGAGGCGTTGAAGCGCCCGGCGGTGATCTGGGCGGCGTGCTTCCAGACGGATCCGGCGGGGGCCATCTCGGTGACGCGGCCGAGGCCCTGGGAGCCGACGTCCCCGTGCAGGGTGGTCCGGCCGTCCTTCCGGCGGACCAGCAGGTCGAACTGGTCCGACCCGGTGAAATCGCCCGCCGTGATGGTGGCGACGTCCTTCCAGCCCGCGTTCGGTGCCATGAGCCGGCGCTCCGGGAGGAAGCCGCCCCGGCCGTCACCCGGGAAGAGGGTCACCTCCCCGTCCGTCCACACCACGAGCAGGCTGCTGCGGCCGCTGCCGGTGAAGTCGCCGGAGGCCATGGCCTTGGCATGGGTCCACAGCTCCCCGGAGCCGGGCAGCGGGGGGCCGTCCGCGGAAGTCGGGTAGGGCGGGCGGGAGAGGGAGCCGGGGGCGCGGCCCGCGTCGGCGTCCTCGTACAGCTCCCGGGCCTCCTTGCCGTACACGGGCGCGTACGTCACCCAGGAGTCGTTGCCGCCGCCGTGGTAGCCGCCGGTGTTGCCGATGACCTTTCCGGTGCGGCGCGCGGCGTCGTAGTCCTTGATCCAGGGGCCGCCGGACACCCCGCCGTAGAAGCCCTTGCACACCATCCGCAGCTGTCGGAAGCCCCGTAGCCGCGTGGTGGGAACGTCGCACCGGACGGCCTCGTGGCCCTTGTTCACGCGGGAGGAGGACGGATAGCCGACGACGGTCACCCGGTGCTCGTACGTGCCGACCGGCGTGAAGGCCAGCGCCCCGGTGACGTTCTCGACGCGTCCCTTCGCGTTCGGCTCGACCAGGACGAAGGCGAGGTCCAGGTCGGACACGGCGGCCCTGCCGTGCACCCGGTAGCGGGGGTCCGTGTAGACGCCCCCGGCCCGGACCGGGAAGATGCCGAACGGCTGGGCGGCGGCGGTCTTTCCGTGGCGGTAGCGCGGTACGAAGACGGCCCGGTTCGCCGGCTGCCGCATGCCGATGGCGCAGTGCCCCGCCGTGAGCACCATGCTCTTGCCCGCGCTGCGCACGACACTGCCGGTGCAGGAGGTGTCCGCCGTGCCGATCCCGGCCTCCCGGTAGAAGAAGGTTCCCACCATCGGCATGCCGTCGAAGTGGACGCCCGCCGGAATGCCGGAGGGCGCGCGGGCACCGGCCACGGCACGGCTCCGGGCGGCGTCGACGGGCACGGCCGCGGCCATGCGTTCGGCGGTCCAGTACGCCTCCGCGGAGCGGAGCCCGCCGGAGGGCGCGGGCACGGGAACGACGCCCGGCACGGCCGCCCACACGCAGGCGGCGGAGACGGCGGAGACGGCCGAGACGGTGAACCATCCGGATCCCAAAGAACCTGCCCGCCTTCTGCGTGGGGTGACCCCATCCGAACACCGAACACCGAACACCGAACACCGAACACCGAACACCGAGCGCCGGGCCGGCCGGGCCCGACCGTCGACGGACAAGAAAGAGATCACACGAGCGTGCCGAGGACGCGGACGGGCGCGTTCGCCGCGCGGACGCTGCTCCGGATGCACCGACGGGAAGCACCCTCGGCGGAAAGGGGTGGTGCGGGGACGGCGGGGCCTCGACCCTGAGCCCTTGTGTCCATGAATTCTCAGGCCGGGCCCCTCTGTACGCGCGATTCGCTCGCCGCCGAGCTGCGCGGGCTCGGTCTGCGCCCCGGTGAAACCCTCCTCGTGCACTCCTCCCTCGGTTCGCTCGGCTGGGTCTGCGGCGGCGCCGCCACGGTGGTCAGGGCACTGCTCGACGCCCTCGGCGACGCGGGGACCCTGGTGGTGCCGACGCACTCCGGCGACAACTCCGACCCGGCGCACTGGGAGAGCCCGCCGGTGCCCCAGGCGTGGTGGGCGGACATCCGCGCCTCGATGCCGCCCTTCGACGCACGCACCACGCCCACCCGCGGCATGGGCGCCGTCCCGGAGGCCGTCCGCAGCTGGCCGGGGGCCCTCCGCAGCGGCCATCCGCAGACCTCCTTCGCCGCGCTGGGCCCGCGCGCTGCCACGATCACCGACGGCCATGCGCCGGAATGCCGGCTCGGCGAGCGCAGCCCGCTCGCCCGGCTGGAGGAGGCCGGGGGCGCGGATCCTGCTGCTGGGCGCGGGCTTCGACTCCTGCACGGCCTTCCACCTGGCCGAGTACCGGGTTCCCGGGCCGCGGGTCGAGAACTCCTTCGCCCTCATGACCGCACGGGGCCGCCGCTGGACGACGGTCCGCGACACGTCGGTCTCCTCGGACGACTTCGAGGCTCTGGGCGCCGACTTCGAGAAGGACCGTCCGGTGGTGCGGGGCACGGTGGGCGGTGCGGAGGTCCGGCTGTTCGACCTGGCCGGCGCCGTCGCCTACGCCGAGGGCTGGCTGTCCGGCAACCGGCCGCCGGTGGCTCCGGCCTGACGCCGGGACGGGGTCAGGCCGTGGCGCGGGAGTCCGCTCCGGGGCGTCGGCGCTCGAGAGCGCGGGCGATCCGCTCTTCGAGGCGCTCGCGGCAGGCGGGCCATTCCGCCGCGGTGACCGAGTAGATCGCGGAGTCGCGGAGCAGGCCCTCCTCGCCCGGGGCCCACGAGCGGGACCAGTTGCGGAGCACGCCCTCGAAGCGTGCGCCGACGGCCTCGATCGCGGCGCGCGAGCGGACATTGCGGGCGTCCGTCTTCAGGTCGAGCCGGGCCACGCCCCAGTTCTCGAACGCGTGCCGGAACAGCAGGTACTTGGCCTCGGTGTTCAGTCCCGAGCCCAGTGCCGAAGCCGCGAGCCAGGTGAAGCCGACCTCGATGGCGCACAGGCCCTCCCCGGTCGTCGGCCACGGCCGGGGGTCCCAGTAGGCGGTGGCCCCGACCGCCCGCCCCGATGCCCGGTCCACCTGCGCGTACGGGGCCAGTCTGCCCGTGTCGCGGCGGGCGAGCTGGGCGTCGACGTACGCCCCGGCCTCGTCCGCGGTGGGCACCCACGTGAACCCGTAGGGGCCGCGGTCCTCTTCGGCGGCCGCGGCCAGGTCCGCCGCGTGGCGGTGCTCCAGCGGCTCCAGCCGTACGAGCGTGCCGTCCAGGACCGGTCCATCGAGCGCGAAGGTCATGGCCGCAGCGTTCCAGAGCCGTCCCGTCGTGTCGCGCGAATTCGGCGGCGCCGGAGCAGAGACCCGGAGGGCTTCGCGGCCGCCGTCCGGGAGTTCCTCGCCGGCCCCTGACGCGCCGCTCCCCTCCCGGCGCCGGGCCGTCGGCTCCGACGGGCGATAGAACGCGGGACAGCCCGGACCCCCCTGGCTACACTGCGCGCAGTTGATCAAGTGGTGTGGGGGCGGCCGGTGTTGGAGCGAACTGCGACACGGGTGTGCCCGTTGTGCGAGGCGACGTGCGGGCTGAGCATCACCCTGTCGGACGAGGTCGTCACCCGCGTCAAGGGGAACCGGGACGACGTCTTCAGCAAGGGGTACCTCTGCCCGAAGGGCGCCTCCCTGGGCCGGTTCGACAGCGACCCCGACCGGCTGACCGCCCCGCTGGTGCGCCAGCCCGACGGCGGGTTCGACGAGGTGGGCTGGGCCGAGGCCTTCGCCGCCGTCGAGCGCGGACTGCGCGGGGTGACGGAGCGGCACGGCAAGGACGCCGTCGCCCTCTACATGGGGAACCCGGTCATCCACACGCTGGCCCTGCCGCTCTACATGCTGGTCCTGCGCGAACGGCTCGGCACGCGGAACGTCTACTCCTCCACCACCCTCGACACCATGCCCAAGAGCGTGGCCTGCGGCTGGATGTACGGGGACCCGCTCGCCTTCCCGCTGCCGGACATCGACCGCACCGACCACCTGCTGGTCCTGGGCGCCAACCCCATGGAGTCCAACGGCAGCCTGTGGACCGTCGCCGACCTGCCGGGCCGCCTCAAGGCGCTGCGGGCGCGGGGCGGGCGCCTCGTCGTCGTCGACCCGCGCCGCACCCGCACCGCGGACCTCGCCGACGCACACGTCCCGATCCGCCCGGGCACCGACGCCCTGCTGCTGCTCGGCATCGCCCACACGCTGTTCGACGAGGGCCTGGCCACGGACCCCGGCTCCGGCTTCGCCGGCTTCGCCGAGCTGGCCGTCCAGGTGAAGGGCTTCGCAGCGGAAGACGTCGCGGACGCCTGCGGGATCCCCGCCGGGACCATCCGTACGCTCGCGCGCGACCTGGCCGCGGCGCCGACGGCCGCCGTGTACGGGCGGCTGGGCACCTGCACCACGGAGTTCGGCACCCTCACCAGCTGGCTGGTGGACGTGGTCAACATCATCACCGGCAACTTCGACCGACCCGGCGGAGTGCTCTTCGGCGAGGCCCCGCACGCCACCCGCCGCCCCGCCGAGCCGTTCCGCACCGGACGCTGGCACAGCAGGGTCCGCGGACTGCCGGAAGCCAACGGCGAGCTTCCCACCGCGACCCTCGCGGACGAGATCGAAATCCCCGGCGAGGGGCAGGTACGGGCCCTGCTGTGCATCGCCGGGAACCTGGTCCTCGCCTCGCCGCAGGGCGAGCGGATGGACCGGGCCCTGCCCGGCCTGGACTTCATGGTCTGCGTCGACCCCTACCTGAACGAGACCACCCGCCACGCGTCCGTCATCCTGCCGCCGCCGAGCGCCCTGGAATCACCCCACTACGACGTGGTCCTGGCGGGCCGCTCCGTCCGCCGCAACGCCCGCTTCTCCCCGCCCGTACGGCCCCTGGCGCCCGGGCGCCCCAGCGAGGCGGAGATCCTCGCCCGGCTGGTCCTCATCGCCTCGGGCAAGAACGCGGCCGGGGACCCGGACAGCGTGGACGAGGCGCTGACCGACCTGACCCTGCGGGCCGCCTCCGGCCGCCCCGGGGCGCCCCTGCACGGGCGCGAACCGGCCACGCTCAAGCGGGAACTGACCGGGGACGGCGCACTGGAGCGGCGGCTCGACCTGATGCTCCGCCTGGGACCCGCCGGCGACCTGTTCGGCAAGCGTCCCGACGGCCTGAACCTGGCCCTGCTCAAGGCGACCCCGAACGGCATCGACCTCGGGCCGCTGCGGCCCCGCCGCGAGGAGGTCGTGATGACCGCCTCCGGCCTGGTGGAACTGTGCCCGCCCGCCGTCACCGGGGACCTGCCCCGGCTGGAGGCGCGGATGCGGGAACTGGACGACGGCGGGTTCGTGCTCATCTCCCGCCGCCAGCTGAAGTCCGTCAACAGCTGGTCGCACAACATCGCGACCCTGTCCGGCGGGACCAACCGCTGCGCCCTGGAGATCAGCACGGGGGACGCCGAGCGGCTGGGCGTCACCGCCGGAGACCTGGTCCGGGTCCGGGGCCGCGGCGGTGAGGTGGTGGTGCCGGTGGAGCCCACCGACCGGCTGCGCGAAGGTGTGCTGAGCCTCCCGTACGGCTGGGGGCACGGGCGCAAGGGCAGCCGGCTCGCCCACGCGGCCACCCAGCCGGGTGTGAGCATGAACGCGCTCACCGACAGCTCGGTCGTCGACCCACTCTCCGGCACGGCCGTCTTCAACGGGGTGCCCGTCCGCGTGGAGAAGGCCGAACGGGAAACGGACAGCTGAATTCCGAATGGTCCGCATTCTGCGTCATTCGAATTTCTGATGGCCCCGAGTGAAAACTTTTCAGACATCCCGAGCGTCCCTAGACTGGCCAAGTGAGTCCGATCGCCAGTCATTGGGAGATTCCGTGAGTCTTGCCCGTCGCATCATGATTCCTGCCGTTTCCATGGTGCTCCTCGCCGGGGTGGCCACCGCGGCGAATGCCGTGGAAGAACCCACGACGGATTCCTTTGGCGGTCTGGCGTGTTCGCCGACGCAGACCGCCATCACCGACGTTCCGCACCGGCTTTTCACCGCCTGGAACAACGGGGACGCGGCCGGAGTCGCCGCCCAGTTCACGACGGACGGGCACATGATTCCGAGCAATGGTGCCTACCTCACCAGCAGGACCGCGATCCAGTCCTTCTACCAGGGCGCCTTCGCCGGCCCCCTCGCGGGCACCCGGATGATCGGCAAGCCGCTCACCGTGCGCTGCCTGTCCAGCTCAACGGCCGTGATCGACGGGCTCGGCGGGCTGCTCAAGCCCGGGGACACCTACACCGAGCCGGAGCAGGTGCCGATCGGCCAGCGCATCATCGTCTCCTGGACGGCGGTCCGCGTCGGCAGCACCTACTACATGAAGGAATTCCAGAGCACCACCATCCAGGGCTGATCGCCGAGCCGGCTGCCGCGAGGAAATCGAGAGGAACGGAGAGTTTCGTTGCCACGCACGGTGCTGGTCACGGGAGGAAACAGGGGAATCGGGTTGGCCATTGCCGAGGAATTCCTCGGACGTGGTGACCGGGTTGCCGTCACCTACCGCAGCGAACCACCGGACGGCAAATTCCTCGCCGTTCGCTGCGATGTGTCCGACCCGGAACAGATCGACGCCGCATTCGCAGCGGTCGAGGCCGAACTCGGCCCGGTGGAGATTCTCGTATCCAACGCCGGTATAACCGAGGACCGGCCCATGCTCCGGATGCAGGAAGAGCAATTCTCCCGGGTCATCGACACCAATCTCACCGGCGGCTGGCGCTGTGCCCGGCGGGCCCTGCCCAAAATGCTGCGCGGCCGGTGGGGGCGGATCGTCTTCGTGTCCTCCGTCGCCGGACTGCGCGGGAACCAGGGACAGGTCAACTACGCCGCCAGCAAGGCCGGCATGGTCGGCATGGCGCGCTCGCTCGCCCGCGAGGTCGCCACGTCCGGCATCACCGTGAACGTGGTGGCGCCCGGCCTGATCGAGACCGACATGACCGCAGCCCTGTCCGGAACCCGCAAGAGCACGCACCTGGCGGAGATCCCGGCGGGCCGGGCGGGACGGCCCGAGGACGTGGCCGACACCGTGGCCTGGCTCGCGGGGGAGCGGGCCGGTTACGTCACGGGCGCGGTCGTGCCCGTGGACGGCGGCCTGGGAATGGGGCACTGATCCCATGACCACGACACCTCCCGTCACCGCGCCCGCCGTTGCCGCGCCTCCCGCCACCGGCGGCCTGCTCGCCGGCAAACGGATCGTCGTCACCGGTGTGATCACCGAACGGTCCATCGCGTTCGCCGCCGCCCGGATCGCCCAGGAACAGGGCGCCCGGATCGTCCTCACCGGTTACGGCCGGATGTCCCTGGTCGAACTGGTCTCCCGGCGGCTGCCCGAGAAGCCGCCGGTCGTGGAACTGGACGTGACCGACCCCGGGCACCTCGCCCGCCTCCCGGAACTGGTGGGCGAACACCTCGGCGGCGTCGACGGAGTACTGCACTCCATCGCCTTCGCCCCGCCGAGCTGCCTCGGCGGATTCCTCACCGCACCCTGGGAGGACGTGGCCACCGCCGTCCACACCTCCGCCTACTCCTACGTCTCCCTCGCCAAGGCGCTGTTCCCGCTCATGGGCCGCGGCGGCTCGGTGGTCGGGCTGACCTTCGACGCCACGAAGGCCTGGTCGGGCTACGACTGGATGGGCGTGGCCAAGGCCTCCCTGGAATCCGCCAACCGCTATCTCGCGCGGGAGGCGGGCCCGCTCGGCATCAGGTCGAACCTGGTGGCGGCCGGTCCTCTGCGGACCACCGCCGGGAAGGCCATCCCGGGGCTGGCCCGCACCCAGGACGAGTGGGCGGCGAAGGCACCGCTGGGCTGGAACATCACCGAGACGGAGTCCACGGCACGGGCCTGCGCCGCGCTGCTCTCCGACTGGTTCCCGGCGACCACGGGCGAGATCGTCCACGTCGACGGGGGACACCACGCGATGGGCGCCTGACCGCGGCACCGCCCGCCCGCAGGACCGCAGCACGAAAGGGGTGGTGCCCCGGGCCGCACGCGCGGCCCGGGGCACCACCCCTTCCCCGACCCGCGGGTCAGAGCGCGAAGCTGCTGCCCGCCTCGGGAACCACCAGGCGCTGGGCCGAGCCCGCCTTCTCGAAGGCGGCGCTGACCGTGTCCTGACCCTCCGTGAAGTGCTGCCAGCCGTCCTGGTGCACGGCGAGCACCTTGCGGGCGCCCAGCAGCTCGGCCACCTCCACCGCCTGCT
Organism: Streptomyces sp. GL_141; assembly: GCF_057834385.1. NCBI lineage: Bacteria > Bacillati > Actinomycetota > Actinomycetes > Kitasatosporales > Streptomycetaceae > Streptomyces > Streptomyces sp. GL_141. Next base: position 28,454 of record NZ_JBYQMI010000003.1, on the reverse strand, counting down.
CGGAGGTCAGCGAGAGCAGCGTAGGGCCGAACGGGGCGAGCTGCGCCGCGCCCACGTGCAGCACCGCCAGGTCGACGCCGGCCCCGCCGAGGCGCTCCGCGAGGGCCCGCACCGGCTCCAGGGAGACGTTGTCGCCGCTGACGTACACGGTCGGCAGGCCCTCGCCGCTCAGCAGGAAGCCGGTGACGGTGCCGAGCATCGGCTCGGTCCCGGCCGGACCGTGCTGCGCCGGGACGGCGGTGACCACGAGGCGGCCGCCGTCCGGGCGTTCCAGTACGTGCTCGGCCCACGGCGCCAGCCCGGTGCCGCCGACGCGCTCCGCGGACTGCTCGGTGGTGAGGACCAGCGCGACCTCCTTGAGGAAGGCGCGCCCGGCCCCGTCGAGGTTGTCGGGGTGCTGGTCGTGCGACAGCAGGACGGCCGCGACCGGGCCCAGCCGGTCGGTGGTGAGCGCCGGGCCGGCCAGCTTGTGGAGGGCGACCGGGCCCATCTCGTAGGAGGAACCGGCGTCGTCGAAGGTCGGGTCCGTCACGAACCGCAGCCCGCCCAGGTCGATGACCACGGTGGGGCCGCCCACCGCGGTGACGGCGAGCTGTGCGGCGGTGTTCTCAGTCATGGAACTGCTCCTCGGGAAGTGCGACTCGAACGGTGGGATGGGAAAGAGAAGGGAGGGGGCGGGCCGGCCGGCCGGGCTCCACGACCACCAGGCTCCCGGTGAATCCCCGCGGCAGCCGCAGCGGGTGCCAGCGGTGGCCTACGTCCTGCTCGGGAGCCCCGGCCAGGGCCCGGACCCCGGTGCCCACGGCCTTCACGTACGCCTCCCGCCTGGTCCAGACGTCGAGCCACAGCAGGTCCCCGGCCCGGCCGGAGGCCCGGTCCAGGCGGGCGCGTTCGGCGGGGGAGAACAGCCGCCGGGCCAGGTCCCCGGCCCGGGGGACCGTACGGACCTCCTCGACGTCCACACCGATCCGGGTCCCGGGCACGAGAGCGCTGCCCACGGCGACGGCGACCAGGCCGGCGGCGTGCGCGACGCTCACGTCCACCCCCAGGGCGTCCGTCACCCACGGCCGTCCGGCCCGGTCCACGGCGAGGCCCACCCGGGCGGGCGGCCGCCCGAGCATCCGCCCCAGCACGCCGCGCAGCACGAACCGGGCCAGGACGAACTCGGCCCGGCCCAGCGGATCGGAGACGGCCTCGTACCGGGAGCGCTCCTGCGGGGCCAGCGCGGCGGCCGCCAGCGCCGCCACCTCGCCGGCCCGCAGACCGCGCCCGTCGGCCCACCAGGCGCGTACGACACCGGGACCCGCGGCGACCTGCGCCGCGCAGACGCCCCGCCCTGCCGTGGCGGCCCGCGCCGCCGAGAAGGCCCGCCCCGCCGGGGCGGCCACGGCCGCCGCCGCCCCGTCCGGTCCGCTCCGGGTCACGGCCGTCCGGCCGCCAGCACCCGGTCGGCCAGCTCGTCCTCGGTCAGGCCGAAGTGCGAGGTGAGCGCGCTGATCCAGCGCTCCAGGCCGAAGGCCACGCAACCGGTGAAGGCGGGCTCGCCGTCCGCGGTGCGGATCTCGCAGCGCTCGCCGAAGAAGTTGCGGTGGAAGTTGAGCGAGCCGATGGCCAGCGACCCGTCGAAGACGAACTCCTCCTTCACCGGGAAGAGCTGGGCCATCAGCGCGCGTCCCGCGCTCGCGTCGAAGAACGGGTCCGTGGCGGCCTCGATCTCGACCGGCAGCCCGAGCTCCGACAGGTAGCCCGTGATCTTCTTCCGGAACAGCTCCAGGTGGGCCAGGACCTCGTCCCGGGTGCCGACGCACACGATCTCCCGCATGCTGAAGCCCAGCAGCCGGCGCAGCGCGTCGTAGTGCGTCTCGCGGCGGAAGCAGGTGGCGACGGTGGTCACCTTGTGGGGACCGTCCGCCAGGGTGCGGCCCGTCAGATCGAGGTAGACGTTGTAACAGGCCGCCGAAGGCAGCGCGTACGAGGCCTCCGTGAGGTGCCCGGCCGGCAGCGAGGGTTCCCGCGAACCGCCCGTCGCGTACTCGGGAGCGGCCTCCTCCGTCAGGGCCGCTCCCAGGATCGCCAGCTGCGGGAAGTTCTGGAAGTAGTCCAGCCGGTGCAGGTCCTCGACCCGCATCAGGGGCGGGTACTGCACCGCGTCGGCGCCGACCTCGGCCGCCCAGCCGGTGAACACGCCCTCCAGCGTGGCCCGGAGCCTGAGCGCACCCGGTCCGAGGGTGGCGAGACCGCCGCGCGTCGAAGGGGTGCGGCGCGCCTGCGAACCCGTGCTCACGGAGCTCCCTGGACTACGCAGACTCATGGAAGAACCTCTTTCGAATCGAATTGATCGTACGAAAATCCGACGGGGTTACGTTCTCCATCAAGATCTCTTCACCCGTCTGCTCCTCCAGTACGTAGAGGAAGTTGACGAAGCCGAGGGAGTCGAGGATCCGGTTCTCGACCAGGTCGAGGTCCGGGTCGATCGAGGTCAGCTCCGGCCGCTTGGTCAGCAGGTACTGGATCACGGCGTCGAAGCCGGTGACGGTGCTCATGAGCGCGGCAGAACGTCGTCGGTGAAGATGCCCTCGTTCACCAGGAAGCTCATCGAGCGCTTGAGCATCTTGCGCTCCAGCTCGTGGAAGGCCGGGTCGGCCAGCACCTCGGTGCGCACCTGGTAGGGGTTCGGGATGCCCGCGTCCTTGAAGGCCGCCGGGTTCACCAGCCCGTCCACGGACTTGCGCAGGTACCGCTTGAGGTACAGCTCCAGCTCGGCCAGCTCCTCCGTGCTCAGCTTCTCCCGCAGCTGGCGGTGCAGGTGCGAGACGATCTGCCGGCCGAAGGCGACGTGCCGGGACTCGTCCTGGTGGTGGATCGCGTTGATCTTGCGGATCGTGGGGTGCAGCCGGTCGTCGTCGCCCATCCGCTTGTTGAAGAAGTCGACGACCTCTTCGAAGAGCAGGAGCCGCGCGAAGACGAGGAAGTGGGCCGACTCGCCCTCGGACTTCATCTCCAGCTGGACGCCCTTGTCCGGGTAGACCTTGCCGCCGTACAGCAGGCAGAAGCGGGCGAAGAACCACATGTGCGAGTTCTCCTCGCCGATCATGTGGTGGAAGTACTCGGAGGAGAGGGCGAAGTCCTTCGTGTGGATCCGCGCGATGATCTCGGTGATCAGCTCACGGATGCCGTCGACGTTCAGGCTGTAGAAGTTGACGCTCTCCCACTTGCTGATCGCCCACTTCTGCTCCTCGGTGAACGACTCGGCCACCTTGGTCCCGTGGATGGACAGCAGCTCCGGGGTCATCCAGTACTGGTCCTCGGGCAGCGAGTCCGGCCAGTCGAACATCGTGTAGGGGTCGTAGTGGTCGCGCTCGGACATCGACACGAGCCGGTCGAGTATGGACTGCAACTGCGCGTCGGCCTGCAGCACGGGCGTGCTCATCGGATCCTTTTCCTCTCTCAGTTGCCGGAGCCGTTGCCGGCCCCGGCCGTCTCGCGCGGAGCGGGCTGCTCCGCCGAGAGCTGGATGTCGGTCTGGTGGCGCGGGTGGGCGAACTCGCCGCCGCGGCGGTACCCGTTCACCGGTTCGTCCGCATGGTGTTCCGTGGGCAGCAGCCGGTTCAGCAGCGAGCCGGTGAAGGCCTCCGCGATGTCCGGGTGCGGGGTCTCGGCGTGGTGGTCGGCCAGGATGACGAAGGCCGGGTCCACGTTCTTGACCAGGCCGTCCTCGTCCACGACCTCCAGCCACGAATGGGCGAGGTCGAGCATCCCCATGATCCAGCCGCGCCGGGTACGGGCCTCGAAGCCGGCCTCCCGGCACCGCTCGGCCAGCTCCAGGCAGACGGAGATGCACGGGGCGTAGCCCTGGGCCAGCACCTCGTCCTTGCGCCACTGGAGTTCCTCGGGCATCCGGCCCCAGCGGAACCGGTCGGGGCCGTACGAGGTCACGATCTCGCGCAGCCGCTCCGAGACGATCGGGCGCCGCTCCCCGGAGGTCACCAGCACCCCGGAGGCGGTGAGCCCGGCCGTGCCGCTCGCGGTGATGTCCTTCTCCCCGAGCGAGGCCCCCTCGGGCCCGATCGACAGGGACTCCGTCCAGCCGCCGCTCAGCTCCGGGTGCGGCGTGGCCAGGTTCCAGTCGGTGAGCTCCGGGCCGTCAGGGCCCTCCTGGCCATGGGCGGCCGGCGGGGTCAGCGCGACGGAGTAGTTCCAGCGCTGCGGCCGGAACAGCGCCTCGGGATCGGCGTGCATCCAGCGCAGGGCGTAGCGCATCGTCTTCTCGGGCACGGAGGTCCCGGACCCGGAGTAGAGCGCGAGGTTCACCAGGTCGAAGCGGTCGAAGCGCTCCGCCCCCGGTGTCCCGCCGTGCGGAAGCCCGGCGCGCAGCAGCTCGTCGAGGATCTCCGGCCCGCACTGGAGCAGTTCGAGCGCGGCGTTCCGCTCCACCCACTCGTCGCGCAGCTCAGGCGGGATCACCAGCAGGTCGCGGAGGGAGTCGAGCCAGCCCTCCAGGCCGCGCGGCGACGCGGGGCGGGTCCACGGTTTGGCTTCGATGTTCATCCGTTGCTCCCGGAGGGCGTCAGGCTTGTCAGGTTCGGCGGGGCCAGGGGCGAGAAGCGGGCGCGCAGCGCCGCCTTGTCGGGCTTGCCGTACGAGGCCGTGGGGATGTCCGCGACGAACTCGAACCGTCCGGGCACGTGCGCCGCGCCCAGGGCGCCGCGCACCGCGGCGGACAGTTCCTCCACGAGGCCGGGCCGGTCGTCCTGCCCGGCGACGCACACGGCGACCAGGGCCTCGCCCGTGCGCGGGTCGGGCACCCCGATGACGGCGGCGCGCCGGATGTCCGGATGGGCCGTCAGCACGTTCTCGACGGCCTGCGGATAGCAGTTGGTCCCGTCCACGATGACCAGGTCCTTCGCCCGCCCGGTCAGGTACAGGTAGCCGTCCTCGTCGATCACCCCGAGGTCGCCGGTGCTCAGCCAGCCGTCCCGCAGCACCTCGCCGCTCAGGTCGGGCCGCTGCCAGTAGCCGGCCATCACGGTGGGCCCGGACACCTCGACCGCTCCTTCCGTACGGGGCCCCAGCGCGCGGCCGTCCCCGCCCGTGACCCGGAGGGACACCCCGGGCACCGCGCGGCCGACCGAGCCGAACAGCTCGGGCCGGGACGCGGCGGCCGCCGCGTGGTCCTCGGGACCCAGGCTGGTGATCGCGATGGCCTCGGTGAGGGCGTAGCTCTGCCGCAGCCGGGGGCCGAGGCTGCGGACCGCCTGGGCGAGCCGGTGCGGGGTCACGGGGGCGCTGCCGTAGCTGACGGCCGCGAGCCCGGAGAGGTCGGTGTGCGCGAGGTCGGGGTGGTCCAGCAGCCGGTACAGGTACGGCGGGTAGAGGTACGTGGTGACCGGCCGGTGCTCGGCGGAGGCCTCGGCGATGCGCACCAGCAGCGCCTCCGCGTCGAACTCGTCGAACAGCTCGACGCTCACGTGGTGGCGCAGCAGCCCGCAGGCGATCGCACCCGCGGCGTGCGCCATCGGGGTCATGGCCAGGAACCGCAGCCCCGGCGGCGGGGCCGCGCCCGCCCAGGCGCCGGCGGCCGCGGTCAGCGCGCCGAAGGTGTACACGACCCCCTTGGGCAGGCCGGTGGTGCCGCCGGTGTACAGCACCCGGGCGACATCGTCCTCGCGGGCTTCCACCGGCAGCGGGGCGTCCGACCGGCCCGCGGCCGCGGCGAGCAGGTCGGTCACCTCCGGGTCCGAACCGGGGCCGAGACCGAACAGCAGCTTCACCCCGGCGGCGCGCGCGAGGTCGGCCATCCGGTGCCCCGGCAGGATCGGCCCGGCGCAGGCGAGGATCACGGCCGCGGGGGCGGCGTCGCGCAGGATGTGCGCGGCGACCTGCTCGCCGCCGGCCGCGTACACCGGGGTGTAGCTGATGCCGAGCAGGTGCGCGGCCAGGCCCACCGCCGACATCTCGATCGGGTTGGCGGCCAGCAGGACGAGCCGGTCCCCGCGGCCCAGGCCCGCGTCCCGCAGGACCCGGGCCGTCCGGTAGGCCAGCGAGAGCAGCTCGGCGAAGGTCATGGACCGCTCGCCGTGGATCAGCGCGATGCGCTCGCCGCGGGCGGTGAACTGCTCGATGGCGCTGGTGACGTACGCGGCGGGGGCGCCGGAGTCGGGCGTGGTCACGGGGTCTCCTTCCCGGGGACGGTGGTGGCGGCAGTGGTGGCCGGGGCGCTCGCGGCGGCCGCGCCGGACGCCGTGCTCGTACGGAAGCGGCAGGCGGAGCCGCCGGTGCGCAGGCACTCCACGCGGTGGTCGCTGACCTCCGTCTTCAGCCCCTCGAACCAGCCCGCCCGCATCTGCGGGCACGGGCACTCGTAGCCCTCCAGCGTCCCGGCGCGCGCGAGCATCTCCAGGGCGAAGTTGCGGGTCACTGCCGTCTCGAAGGACTCCTCGCCGGTGACCTTGTTCGAGGCCTCCACGGCGTCCCCGGTCATCAGCTCCGAGATGCCGGTCAGCGCGGTGGCCAGCTCGGCGGCGGAGAGCCCCGGAGCCAGCCCCTCCTCCCGTGCGTAGGCGGAGGCGATCCGCCGGGTGACGAACTGCATGGCCTCGGCGTTGACCTCGTTCGCCGCGTCCTGGCCGAACCGCCGCGCGACCCCCTGGTACCAGCGGGCGTCGTGCAGCCACCAGAACTGGCGCAGCAGGTCGGCGGAGGGCTCGCCGGGGCCTGCCGGTCCGGGTGCCTGGGAGGCGGAACTGGTCACGGTGTCCTCAGTCCTTCGGGTGGGAGGGGATGCGGCTGGTGCGGTGGTTCCGGTGCGGGGACGGTGCCGTGCGGGTCAGACCGCCTCCGGGGCCCTGCCGAGCACGAGGCTCACGTTGTGGCCGCCGAAGGCGAAGGAGTTGGACACCGCGGCCTCGGGCGCCGCCGCGCGGGGCGCGCCGCGGACGTGGTCGAGCGCGCAGGCCGGGTCCGGCCGGTCGAGGTTGGCCGTCGCCGGCAGGCTCCGGTGGTGCAGGGCGAGTACGGTCGCCGCCGCCTCCACCGCGCCCGCCGCGCCCAGCAGGTGGCCGATGGCGCCCTTGACCGAGCTGACCGGCGGCCCGTCCTCGCCGAACACCGAGCGGACGGCCCGCGCCTCGGCCAGGTCGCCCACCTTGGTGCCGGTCCCGTGGGCGTTGACGTAGCCGATGTCGCGGGGGGACAGCCCCGCGTCCGCCAGCGCGCGCCGCATGGCGTCCGCCGCGCCCTCGCCGTCGGGCCGGGGCGAGGTCGGGTGGTGGGCGTCGCTGGTCGCGCCCCAGCCCAGGACCCGCCCGTAGGCGTGCGCCGAGCGGGCGCGGGCGTGGGCGGCCCGCTCCAGGACGAGGACCCCGGCGCCCTCGGCCAGGACGAAACCGCTCCGGTCCAGGTCGAACGGGCGGCTGGCCGCCGCCGGATCGCCCGTCCCGGCGCGGGCCAGCGCGCGGGCGTTGCCGAAGGAGGTGGCCACGGAGGGGGCGAGCGCGGTGTCGGTGCCCCCGCAGATCACCACGTCCGCGGTGCCCTCGCGGATCAGCCGCAGTCCCTCGGCCACCGACATCGCCCCCGCCGCGCAGGCCGTGGCGATGGAGCTGCTGAGTCCGCGGACGCCGTGGCGGATCGCGATGCGGGCCGCCGCCATGTTGGGCAGCATGCCGGGAAGGAGGTACGGGCTGACCGCGGCCCGGCCCCGCGCGGCGCGGGCCACGGCCTGCTCCTCGTACGTCGCGAGCCCGCCGGCGCCGGTGGAGACCACCACCGCCACCCGGTCCGCCGCCACGTCCTGGCCCACCGTCAGCTTGGCGTCGCCGAGCGCCTCGTCGGCCGCGGCCAGCGCCATGAGCACGAACCGGTCCACCGACCGCGCTTCGGTGCGCGGCAGCAGGTCCAGGGCGGAGATCTCGGGGGCCACCCCGGCCACGTCGGCGCCGGTCGCGGCCCACGCCTCGCCCTCCAGCCGGCGCAGCCCGGAGCGCTGGGCCGCGAGCCCGTCCACGAAGGCCGGTACGCCGATCCCGAGCGGGGTGACCAGTCCGATCCCGGTGACCCAGACGTCGTACTGCTCCCGCAGGCCGCTCCTCACGACTCCTCCCCGGCGAACGGCGCGAGGTCCGGTGCCCCGTCCGGCGCGGCATCCGGCGCGGGCCGTACGAGCAGGGCGCGGGCGCTCGCGGGCGCGCCGTCCGGGCCCACCTGCTCCACGAGCAGCAGCAGCGCCTCGTCGGCGTCGCCCCCGTCGACCAGGAAGCGGGTGACATCCAGGGCCTCGCCCAGCGGATCGGCGCTCGCCGCGTCGGGGCTGAAGCAGATCACCGGACCGGCGAGCCCCCAGCGCTTGGCGATGTGGCCGACCACCGCGTTGGGCACGGACTGGAAGAACAGCAGGGGCGCCGCGGGCCGGCCGGCGTCCACGGCGACCGCGGTCGCCGTGTGCGTCTCCAGGTCGCCGCCCCGGGAAGCCAGCACGATCGCCGTACGCCCGGCCCGCCGTACGAGCTCCTCCGCGCCGGAACCGGCCGGCTCCGCGCCGGACTCCGCCGCGCCGGGAGCCCCGTACACCTGCTCCAGGCAGCGGTCGGCGGCGGCCGAGGCCATCGGGCTGAAGGAGGAGACGGCGAAACCGGCCAGCGGCACCGGCAGTGCGGGGTCGCCCGCGGCGGGCCAGCCGCCCTCCGCGAGGACCTCCACGGCGGCCGCGGAAGAGGGGATGAGGGTCGGGGACGCGGTCATGGCGCGCTCACCACCAATGCGGTGTTGGCCCCGCCGAAAGCGGCGTTCAGGCTGAGGACGTGCCGGGGGGCGACCCGGCGGGGCGAGCCGAGGACCAGGTCCAGGCGGCAGTCGTCGTCGGGCCCCAAGTGGCCGGCGTTCACGGGGAGTTCCCCGCTGCGCAGGACCAGCAGGGTGACGGCCAGTTCGAGCATTCCGGAGGCCTCCAGGGAGTGCCCGTGGAGGGACTTCGTGGAGCTCACCGGGGTGCTGTCGACGGCCTCCCCGAGGGCGAGGCGCAGGGCGGCGCTCTCCGAGGAGTCGTTGGCGGGCGTGCCGGTGCCGTGGGCGTTGACGTAGCCGATGTCCGCGGGCGTCAGCCCGGCCCGGTCCAGCGCGGCGCCGATGGCCCGCGCCATCCCCAGGCCCCCGGGGTGCGGCCGGCACACGTGGTGGGCGTCGCCGGCCATGCCCCAGCCGGACAGGACGGCGAGCGGCCGGGCACCGCGCGCGGCGGCGGCCCGCGCGGACTCCAGGACCACCGCGCCGACGCCGTCGCCGAGCAGCAGGCCCTTGCGGCCGGAACTGAAGGAGCGCAGGACGCCGTCCGGGGAGAGCGCCCGCCCGGCGGAGAACAGCGCGAAGTTGTCCTCGTCCACGAGGTAGCCCGCGGAGACGACCACGCGCTCTTCCCGGCCGGTGCGGATCCGTACGGCCGCCTCGGAGACCGCCGTACTCGCGGCGACGCAGGCGTTGGTGTACGTCCGGGCCGCGCCGAGCAGCCCGCAGGCCCGCGCCAGGGCGGCCGCGGTGTCCGAGATCGCCGACTTGCCCTGCACGGCCAGCGGCCCGCGGGCCACGGCCGGATCGGCGTGCCGGCCCAGCAGCAGCGGAGCCTGCGCCCGCTCCGCCGGCGACAGGCCGGCCTGCTCGCAGGCCTCCTCCACGACCCGGCGCAGCTCCTCGTCCAGGTCGGGAGAGCCCGGCAGGACGGCGGCGACGCCCGTGCGGTACCGGTCCGTGGCGAACCGCCCGACCGGTCCGAACGCCGCCCGGGAGGCGGCCAGTCCCCGCCCGAGGGCCGCTTCGCCGCGGCCGAAGGCGCTGGTGACGCCGAGCCCGGTGATGACGACCGCGCGGTCGGTGCGGTCCGCCTGGCCGGTCCGGTCCACCTGGTCCGCCCCGGTCACGAACCGCTCCCGCCCGCCGCGGGGGCGGCCAGGGCGCCGGCCAGCACCGCGACGGCGCCGTCGACCGTGTCCATGGCCTCCAGCTCCTCGTCGAGGTCGATCCGGATGCCGTACCGCTCCTCGACCACGTGCACCAGCCAGGCCAGCTGCAGGGAGTCGATCCGCTCGCCCACCTCGCCCGGGGCGCACTCGTCGTGCTGGGCCAGCAGGGCGATCACCTCCGGGCGGCCGGGGGCGGGGGACCGGCCGCTCACGCCGAGCCAGCCTGGGCCGCGACCTGGGTCCGGCGCTGCTCGACCTGGGAGACGAACTCACCGACGGTCAGGGTCTGCAGGGCCTCGACGTCCTCGTCGGAGAACTTGACCCCGTACTCCTCCTCGACCTGCATGACGAGTTCGGCGGTGGTCAGCGATTCCAGCTCCAGGCCGTCGTCGCCGATGGGGGTGTCGTCCGTGACCCCGGCCGTGTCGAGGTTCATGGTTTCGAGGGTGTTCACTACGAATGCGCGCACAGGGGTGCTCATGAACTGGCTCCTTGTATCAGTGTTCGTACGGGTGTTCAGGACGTGGCCGGGCACCGGGGACGAGTGGGGGTGTCGGTGTCCCGTGTAGAGGTGTGGCTCGCGGTCCCGGTCGGTGACCAGCGCAAGCACGCGCACGCGCTGCTGCGGCGGGCCGCGGCGGCGGTACTGGGCGTCGGGCCCGAGGGCCTGGCCGTGGCCCGCGAACCGGGCGGACGGCCGTACGTGGTGTCACGGCCCGGCGCCGCGGACCGCGGGTCGCGGCCGCCGGTCCGGGTGAACGTGAGCGTGAGCCACACCCGCGGTCTGACCGCGGTCGCGGTCTGCACCGGCGGAGACGTGGGCGTGGACGTGGAGCCGGCCCGCGAGCTCCCGGCGGTGGCCCTCGCCCGGCGCTGGTTCGCCGAGGAGGACGTCCGCTGGATCGAAGGCCACGCACCCGCCCTGCGGGCCCGCGCCCTGCTGTGGGTCTGGACGCACAAGGAGGCGCTGGGCAAGGCGGTCGGCACCGGGCTGGCCGGCGGAGGCAGGCTGCGGCCGGTTCCGCTGCCCGCCTCCGGCCTGCCGCCGGAGCCCGCCGGGCATCCGGTGAGCCTGCGGGAGATTTTCCCGGGCGCGGGCCTGACCAGCGCCGTTCCCGGCGGCCCCGAGGGCTACGTGCTGTGCGTGGCGGGCGGCCCGGGAACCGAGGGCGCTCCGGTGTCCGTCACCCGCGTGGACGGCTGAAGTCCGGCACGGCGTCCCGGGGTTCCCGCGCGGCGCTCCAGAGTTCTGGTGCGGCGTGACGGGCTGCCCGTGCCGCTCCACCGGGCTCACACCTGTTCCAGGGCGGCGGCAGCCCGCAGCGCGGCCGGGTCCCGTACCGGCTTCCCGGTGGTCGTCCGGGGCAGGGCGGCCAGCACGTGGATGCGGCGCGGCAGCTTGAAGCCGGCCACCCGCTCGGCGAGCAGGCCCTCCACGGCCCGTGCCGTGACGCCCTCGCCGAGGACCGCGTAGGCCTCGATGGCCCCGTCGTGGACCACCACCGCCTCGCGGACGCCGGGCAGTTCGGACAGGGTCCACTCGACCTCGGTGAGGTCGACCTTGAGCCCGCCGACCGACACCTGGGAGTCCAGCCGGCCGACGATGGCGAGCAGTCCGGTCTTCGGGTCGAGCGTCCCGGCGTCGCGGGTGCGCAGCCAGCCGTCCGCCCAGCGGTCCGGAGCGGCCGGTCCGAGGTACGGGCTCACGGGCCGCCGTACGAGGAGCTCGCCGTCCACGACCTTCGCCTCGATGCCAGGAGCCGTGCGCCCCGTGGCCGGCCGGGAGGCCCCGGACAGGTCGGCCGCGATGACGCCCGTCTCCGTCATCCCGTACACCTCGCCCAGCGGTACGGAGTACCGCGCGGCGAAGGCCTCGGCGACCCCCGGCCGCACCGACTCGCCGGCGGATATGGCCCCGACCAGCTGCGGCAGCGGCGGGGGAGCGGAGACCGAGGCCAGCAGCTGCGCGTGGAACGGCACGCCCGTGATCACGGTCGGCGCGGTCCGCGCGGCCACGGCGGCGAGGATGCCGTCGGCGCTCATCCGCTCCGGCAGCACGATCTCGACGCCCGCGTGCAGGCTGTGCAGGACCCCGGCCATCAACCCCATCGCATGGATCAGGGAGTTGAGGACCACGATGCGGTCGCCCCGGCGGGGCATGCCGGGGATCAGGGTGTAGCGGTGGACCTCGGCGACGAGGTCCGCGGCCGTGCGGCCGATCACCTTGGAGGGGCCGGTGGAACCCGAGCTGAGCTGGACGAGCGCGTGCCCGCTCGCGGCCGGGCGTCCCTCGGGGTACGGCTCGGCCACGGCGTCGACCGTGTGGAAGCCGCGCAGGACGCCGAGGCGCACCGGTCCGGCAGGCCGCACGAGGAACTGAGGGGCCGTCCGGCGCAGTGCCCGCTCGCTCTCGTGGGCGGTCAGCCGGTGGTCGAGCAGGATCACCTGGGCGCCGGTCCGCCAGGCGGCCAGCAGGTGGGTGAGCAGCGCGAGCGACGGGGGCAGCTGGAGGGCGACCGATCCGCCGCGGCGCAATCCGGCCTCCGCCAGCTCCGCGTGGCGGGCTGCTACCTCGCGGCGCAGACCGGCGCGATCCAGCCGTTCGCCGATGTGCACCGCAGGCTCGGCGTCGTCGTGGCCGGCGTGCAGGAGCAGCTCGTCGACCCAGCTTCCGTCGTGCTGTTCCGGATCGGTTGTCCCGGGCCAGGGGCCCCCGAAATCGCTGATCACGAACAAACATCTCCCCGTTGCACTGCCCCGTTGTGCTGCTGATTCACCCTGACTGGCTCAGCAGTTCCGCATAATAGAAACGACCCCTCGGGGACTGTCAAGCGTCATATGCAAAGCGCGACAGCATTCTTGCGGAATTGCGAATTCCTACTGCCGAGTTGCCTTGTGGGGCCGGTCTCGGGGTGCGGAAAATGTTTGACTGAACAGGGACTCCCTGTAGGGTCTGCCCGTGTTGAACGGGGAGATCAATCATTCCCAGATTTCCCTGGCGGGGAATCGGGAGCTCAGGGCCGGGTATCCATTGACCGGCTGTAGCGCCTGCGCGCGGCGCCGGTTTATCCGGGAGGCCATCGAGGCGATCTTTCCCGGGCTGCGTAGTCCGTCCGGAATTCAGTCATCAGATCTTTCTATCGGATCCGGCTGTCGAATCCGTCCCTCCATGACCTCGTGAGGTGAGCATGCGCACTCTCCTGGTGGATAATTACGACTCCTTCACCTTCAATCTGTTCCACCTCCTTGCGGAGGCCAACGGGCAGGAGCCCGTCGTCATCCGCAACGATGAGCCGGGATGGAGAACCAGCCATCTGGAGGAGTTCGACAACGTCGTCCTGTCTCCCGGACCCGGCACCCCCGAGCGCCCGGAGGACTTCGGCGTCTGCACCGAGATCGTCCGCGCGGCGGACCGCCCGGTCCTCGGCGTGTGCCTCGGCCACCAGGGCATAGCCCACCTCGGCGGCGGCTCCGTCCGGCGGGCCCCCGAACCCCGGCACGGACGGGTCTCCCCCGTGGAGCACTCCGGGACGGACCTCTTCGCCGGGATCCCCTCGCCCTTCGACGTCGTGCGCTACCACTCCCTCACCGTGGCCGACCTGCCCGAGGACGTCTTCGAGGCCACCGCGTGGGCGCCGGGCGGCATCCTGATGGGCCTGCGCCACCGCGAGCGCCCGCTGTGGGGCGTGCAGTTCCACCCGGAATCCATCAGCAGCGAGCACGGACTGCTGATGATGCGAAACTTCCGCGAGCTCACCGCCCGCTGGCAGGAGGAGCACCCCGCCGCGCGGCCCCTCGCCCCGGCCGCGCCCGCCGCCGCACCCGCCCGCCCCGCCCCGAGCCGGCACCTGCGCGTCCTCACCGAGCGGCTGCCCACCGCATGGGACCCCGAGATCGTCTTCGACGAGCTGCTGCGCGGCGGGAACCACGCCTTCTGGCTCGACAGCAGCCGCAGCGACGGCACCACGGGCCGCTTCTCGATCATGGGGGACGCCTCGGGCGACCTCGCTCGCGTGGCCACGGCCGACGTGGCGGCCGGTACGGTCACCGTCGTGTCCGAACGGGACGGCGTCCGCAGCGCGCAGGTCGCGCAGCGCCCCTTCTTCGACTGGATCGACGAGGACCTGAAGTCCCTGCGGGTGGACCTGCCCGACCGGGCCGAGAACCCCTGCAACTTCGCCCTCGGCTGGGTCGGGTACCTCGGCTACGAACTGAAGGCGCAGTGCGGGGCGGGCCCGGTCGTCCACCGCTCGCGGCAGCCCGACGCCACGATGGTGTTCGCCGCCCGCGCCCTGGCCTTCGACCACCTGACCGGCACCACCCACCTGCTGGCGCTGGCCCCCGCCGACCCCGTATCCGACGACGCCGGGGCCCTCGCCCTCGACGGCTCCGCCCGGGCCTGGCTGCACACCACCGCCGGACGGCTGCGCGCCCTCGCCGGCAAGGCGGCCGACGCCGAGGTGCCCGCGCAGCCCCTGGACGCCGGCGACCTGAGCCTGCGCCACGACCGGGACGCCTACCTGGACCGCATCCGGCGCAGCCAGGAGGACATCGCCGCCGGCGAGACCTACGAGGTCTGTCTCACCAACGAACTGCACAGCGAGGCGAAGGTGGACCCCTGGGAGGGCTACCGGTTCCTGCGCCGCACCAGCCCGGCGCCGTTCGCCTCGCTGCTCCTCTTCGAGGACCTGGCCGTCCTCAGCACCTCGCCGGAGCGGTTCCTGCGCGTCACCGCCGCGGGGCTGGCCGAGTCCAAGCCGATCAAGGGCACCCGGCCGCGCGGAGCCACCGCGCAGGAGGACGAGGCGCTGATCGCCGATCTGCGGACCAACGAGAAGGACCGCTCCGAGAACCTGATGATCGTCGACCTGGTCCGCAACGACCTCGGCCGGTGCGCGGAGGTCGGCTCGGTCCACGTGCCCAAGCTGTTCGACGTGGAGACCTTCGCCACGGTCCACCAGCTCGTCAGCACCGTACGGGCCACCCTGCGCCCCGGAGTGAGCGCCGTGGAGTGCGTGCGCACCGCGTTCCCGGGCGGTTCGATGACGGGCGCCCCTAAGATCCGCACCATGCAGATCATCGACGACCTGGAGGAGGGCCCGCGCGGCGTGTACTCCGGAGCGATCGGCTACTTCTCCCTGTGCGGCGGCGCCGACCTCAGCATCGTCATCCGCACCGCCGTCGTGACGGACGAG
The DNA here is from genome assembly GCF_057834385.1 of Streptomyces sp. GL_141. Taxonomy (NCBI): domain Bacteria; kingdom Bacillati; phylum Actinomycetota; class Actinomycetes; order Kitasatosporales; family Streptomycetaceae; genus Streptomyces; species Streptomyces sp. GL_141. The sequence goes on along the minus strand of NZ_JBYQMI010000003.1, from coordinate 13,309 downwards.
GGCATCCGCTACGGAGTCGGCGGCGCCATCGTCGCGCTCTCCGACCCCGCCGACGAGTACGAGGAGACCATCACCAAGACGACCCCGCTGCTCCGCCTCCTCGGCAGGGGCTTCCCCGGCCGCGACGCGTCGGCATCCGCCGACCACCCGGTGTCCCGTTGACCGGGCCGACCGGGCGGACCGCGCGGACCGAGCCGAGCCCGCAGCCCCCGCCCGCCCCACCGGGCCGCGCCGACCGCCTCTTCGCGCTCACCCGGTACGGAGCCCTGCGCGAGGTCCCCGCGACGGACGCCCCGGGCACGCTCCTCGCCGCGGACTCCTGGCTGGTCGACGACGGCCGGGTCCGCGCCCTGGACCGGCACCGCCACCGCTTCACCACCACCTGCACCGAGACCGCCGGCGTGCCCGCCTCACTCCTGGGCACCTTCTGGACCGCGATGGAGGCCCTGCTGCCCCGGGAGGCCGGCGACTGGTTCCCGCGCGTGGAGCTGGAGACCGTGTCCCCGGACGCCTCCCCGGACACGGAACTGCCCGGCGGCCACCGGCTGCTGTACCGGCTGCGGCCCGCGCCCGCGCGCTCCACGACGGCCAGGGTCTGGGGACTGGCCGTCTGCGATCCGCGCCGGACACCCCGCCACAAGGGGCCGGACCTGGGCGCCCTGGCCGAGGTCCGCTCCAGGGCCACGGCGGCGGACGCCGACGAGGCGCTCCTGGTCACCGCGGACGGAGTGGTGCTCGAAGCGGCCAACTCCTCGCTCCTGTGGTGGGAGGAGGACGTCCTGTGCCATCCGCCGGCGGAGCTCCCCGTGCTCCCCGGGGTCACCGCCTCGCTGCTGCTCGACCGGGCGGCGCGCACGGGCGTGACCGTACGGCCCGTCAGGCGCAGGCTGTCCGCGCTGGCCGGACGCGAGGTCTGGGTGGCCAACGCCCTCCACGGCCTGCGCCCCGTCACCGCCTGGACGGGAGGCTCCCTCCCGGCCGGCGACCCGCTGCACGCCGCCGCGTGGCAGAGCTGGCTGGACGGCCTGCGGACCCCGCTCCCGGCGTGAGCCCGCTTCCGGCAGGCCAGATCGCCGGAGAGCACGGCCTGGTACAGCTGCTGGAGCGGAGCGGACGGCTCCAGCCCCAGTTCGCGTACGAGCGAGGCCCGCAGCTTCTGGTAGGCCTCCAGTGCGCGCCAGCCCCCGCCCGAGCCGGTGCAGGGCGCGCATCAGCTGCCCGCAGAAGCCCTCGTGGAGGGGATGGCGGGCCGCCAGCACCCGCAGTTCGGGGATCACCTCGGCGCAGCGGCCGAGCCGGATGTCGTCCTCGATGCGCCGCTCCAGGGCGGCCCGCCGGCACCTGGAGCAGGGAGCCGCCGAACCGGGTGACGAGGACCTCCTTGGCGTCGAGCGCCGGGTCCGATCCAGGGCGGTGCCGATCTTCCGGCGCAGCTGGAGGATGTACGTCTGCAGCGTCGTGGTGGCGCTGCGGGGGATGTTCTCGCCCCAGATCTCCTCCATCAGCGTCGGCACGGTGACGACCAGGCCGACCTCCAGGTCGCGGCGTGACGCCCCCGCCGGAGGCCCAGGCGGGCCACTTCGTGGCCTTCAAGCGCCACGTGCGGGCCGAAGCGGTTCCGGGCGAGGCCGCGTTCGTCCTGTCCGACCAGGGCGTGACCGTCCTGCGCGGCGCCGGCAGAGAGAGCCTGGTGCGACTGCTCGACGGCAGCCACACCCTCGACGCGTTACTCAGGGCCGCCTCGGCGACCATGCCGGTCGCCGAGGCGGGGCGGGCGCTGCGGAGCCTCGCGCAGGCCAATCTGGTCGGGTACCGGCACGGCGGCGCCGACCCGGCCGGCGGGGACACCACCCTGGCCCAGGTGAAGTTCAGGGGAGAGACAAAGGGGCCCGCCCGTCCTCAGGCGGAGTCCTCCGGGGACCGCGGACCGGTGGCGCCGGGTGCCCCGTCGGCGGGCGGCGCGGGCTTGGTGTGGAGGACCTCGCGGGCCTGCTCCGCGGCGCGGGTTATCCCCTCGCTCACGAAGTCGACGAAGCGGGCGATGTTTTCGAGGCGGGTCGCGGCCGGCGTGCCCGGACCGAGGACGCCGACACCCTGCCGGGCCGTCTCCACGAGCAGCGTGTGGGCGCGGGCGCTGGCGATCATCCCCTGGTACCAGACGTCGTCGTCGACGACGTAGCGCTCGCGGCGGCCCTCGTCCGGCTCCCGGCGGACGAGGGACTGGCCTTCGAGGAAGGTGATGGCCTTGGAGACGGACGCCGGGCTGACCTGGAGGCGCCGGACGAGTTCGGACGCGGTGAGACTGCCCGCGTCGGTGGTGTAGAGCGCGGCCAGCACCCGCGCCGTCATCTTGGACAGCCCCGACTGCATGAAGATGCCGGCGAACGTCTCCTCGTACGCGCGCACGGCCTCGGCATCGCGCCCGTCGGCCTGCGGAGAGGCCTGCGGCCCCCGGGGCGCGGACTGCCTGCTCCGGTGGGCACGGCGTTCGGTGGCCCGGTGGGCCAGGTCGGAACGGTAGGAGGCGGGACCGCCGTTGCGCATCACCTCGCGGGTGACCGTCGAGGTCGGCCGGTCCAGACGCCGCGCGATCTCCGCGTAGGCGAGCCCGTCGGCCAGCCCCAGCGCGATCTGCTGACGCTCCTGCTGCGTGAGTCTGCCTCCCGGCACCGTGATCTCCCTCTGTAGGCCCGCGATGCTCCCAGCATAGCGTTCACTCCCAGTCCATTGCAACGTACGGGGCCCGCGCGTTGCATTGAATCGTAAATCATTGCAACGATAATAGGTCGTTGAACTGCATGAATCTGCAATCTGCGCAACGAGCATGTTGCCGAGTATTGGAATGCAACGTAGCTTTTCCGTTGTCGGAAACAAGCGGCACATCGAAGCGCACAGGAGAAGACCATGCAGAAGTTCGCCACCACCGCCCCGATCGCCGCCGTCCTCGACATCCCCGCCGGCCGCATCCGCCTCATCGCCGCCGACCGGGCCGACACCACCGTCGAGGTCCTGCCCGCGGACGCCTCGAAGGGCCGCGATGTGAAGACCGCGGAGCAGACGACGGTCTCCTACGCCGACGGTGTCCTGCGCATCGAGGTCCCCGGGGCGATGAACCGGATCCTCGGCGCCGCCGGGTCCATCGAGGTCAATGTCCAGCTCCCCGCCGGCTCCCGCATCGAAGCCAAGGCGGCCGCCGCCGAGTTCCGGGGCGTCGGACGGCTCGGCGACGTCGCCTTCGAGGGCGCGCAGGCCTCGGTCAAGCTCGACGAGGCCGCGAGCGCCCGCCTCACCGTCCAGGCCGGCGACATCGCGGTCGGCCGCCTGGGCGGTCCCGCGGAGATCAGCACCCTGAAGGGCGACATCAGCGTCGCCGAGGCCGTGCGCGGCACGCTCGTGCTGCGCACCGAGTCCGGCGAGATCTCGGTCGGCGCGGCCGCCGGATCCTCCGCCTCCCTGGACGCGGGCACCTCCTACGGCCGGATCCACAACGCACTGCGGAACACCGGCGCCGCCACTGCCGACCTGGCCATCCACGCGACCACCGCCTACGGCGACATCACCGCCCGCAGCCTCTGAGCCTCGCTTTGGCCAGGGGGAAGACCCTCGTGGAGGGCCTGCTATCCCCCGTACGGGTGGAGGGGGGATCAATAGTGCGAGACACCCGGGAAGGGCGCCAGAGGATCTCCGCACCTGAGATTCGAAGGCTTCGGCGATTGCCCAGATGGCGGGCGCTAATGCTCACGGATTGTGTTGATCGACAAGGCGTACCGCAAGAGACTGCGGCCCTCGATCGGCCGATCATTGATCGGACCACCCATGGCGACCCCTGCGCCCTCCGTGCGATGGTGGAGCCCTGCAATACCTCGCGGCCACTTAGCTGAGGTATTCCTAAGTACAGCGAAGGGGCCCCCGGCCTGCAAACCATGAGGGCCCCCTGCTGTCACTGCGGTGTCGACTCCTGGCAGGTGGTGGTTACCACCGCCAGGGGGCGGCCCAGTCGGGCAACTGCCCCAGGACCAGCAGCGTGCAGTACACGGCCCAGGCGACGGCGGCCCACACCTTGGCCACCTTCAGGACCTGCTCCGAACGCGGGGACCGCGCCGGCGCTTCGTACTTCTGCGCCCGGGGTGAGCGCGCACGCCTCGACTTCTTGCGGGTGGTTCGTCCCATAAGGGGGACTCCCCTTTCACCTCAACTTCCCTGGTGCGTCCAGGGCCGCCGGGCTTCTCAGCCCGCGCGTCGCCCAGAAGCCTTCCGGCCCTGAGGGAAGTGCGATGAACCGCTAGGAGAAGCACACCACATGAGCCCCTGTCAGAGATAACGAGCGCAGATAGCGCTCCGTGGAGGCACTGAGTGCCAGGGGTCACTCACCGCGAGCGTTACACCTGACTATCCATGAAAAACCGATGTGATTCGCCTCACAAGATGAGGCAAAACCCATACCGGCAGGGGAGTGGGCCCGTTCCTCAATCCGGAATGCCGCGCCGCATTCGATCATCATCAGTCACAGGCAGTAACGGTCGGTGATCATGGGGGGAATTCGGGTGAGGCGTAGATCACAAAGGCACATTCCTCATTTTCGCGGCTTATTGCGCCCGACTGGGAGAAAAGCACCTTCGCTTCGGACGTTTCCGCCGTGCCGGGTCCGCCCGATTCTGATTACCCCATGTGAGTACCGACGCCCTTTCCGGTAGCCCTGTAACCCCCTTTCGGGGACCGCCGAACCGCCGACGGCCCGGCCCCGGGAAACCCCGGGGCCGGGCCGTCACCGCATCTGCCGACGCGCCGTCAGGCGCGGCAGCGCAGCATCTCCAGCGGGGGGTTGTCGGCGAGGTTCGCCCAGTGCTCCGCACCGAACTCCTGCACGCCGGCCTCCGACACCGTCACCGGGATCCAGGTGAGCTCGCTGAATCCAGCCGCCTTCAGGGAGGTCTCGTACACCTCGCGGCGCGGGAAGTTCGCTTCGAACGAGACCGGCGGGTCGAGCAGCGCCGTGGTCCGCACCTTGAACCCGACCTCGACCTCCTCGCCGGTCAGCTCGGTGCGGAAGCCGTACTTCTCCGGAGTCGGCCCGTCGAAGCGGTAGTCGGGCGACTGGTTGATCAGGAAGAGCTCGGCGCCGGGCTTCAGGCTCCGGTGGATGTTGCGGCACATCCGCTCCGTGGTGGCGATGTCCGCGGAGTAGTTGAGGAGCTGGACGGCCAGCCCGATGTCGAAGGGCTCCTCGAAGGACCGCAGCTCGGCCGCGTCGCCCACCTCGTAGCGCACGCCCAGGGTGTCGCGCTCCTCGATCGCCTGAGCCACGGCGACCATCTCGCCGGAGATGTCGATCCCGAGAACGTCGGCCGCGCCGCGCCGCTTGAGCTCCCGGCTGTAGAAGCCGGTGCCGGACGCCAGGTCGAGCACCGACTTGCCCGTCACGTCCCCGACCAGGGCCAGGAATCCGGGCACGATCGCCCACTGTTCCAGCGGAAGGGCCTTGAACCCCTCGTACGCCTCACCGATCTCGTCGTACTGCTCCTGTGCACTCATCGTGCTGTCCTCCCCGTTGGTTTTCACCGTGCAAGAGGGCCTGCCCCGCCCGTGAACGCGACGGATCAGGCCCTCTGACCGGCAGTCTCTCCCAAACCGACAGGTCATCAGGCCTGGCGAAAACCACAAGAACCGCCCGTTCCTCCCGGCCTCCCGTACAGCCGGCGCCGGTTCAGGAGGCCGCGAGCGCGACGCACATCCCGCCGAAGGCGATCGTCAGACCGAGCTGTTCACCGGCTCGGTCTGCTCGGTCTGCTCGGCCCGAGGGGTGTCGTGCTCCTTGACCCGCTTCCCGAGCAGTATGAAGAACAGAACGAGCCCCACCGTCAGAACGATGTGACCCAACCCTCCCACCAGGGAGAAGAGTTCGGGAACCTCGTTGCCGAGCACGGTCTGGGTTCCCCGGTAGAGCATGCTGAGGCAGGTGACGGAGAGGCCCGCGTTGTAGACCCAGAAGAAATGGGTGAACTGCTTCGCCCCGGACAGTCCGAACACCTTGTCGAGGCCGAGGACTATGAGGAAGACCAGCATGCCCAGCGAGAGCAGATGCGTATGAAGGGTCGAGAGCTGGGACTCGCCCTCGAAGTCGTTGATCTTGACCATCTCGCGGTAGTACAGCCCGGAGATCAAACCGATGATCATGTATATGTGCGCCGCGACGTATGACTTCCGCATCCCCGTGCCCGCTCCCTGCTGATCCCATGCCGCCCCTGACGGTGGCCATTGAAGCACCTCACGTCGCCCGTTCGGCGGAATCGACGGCCTCACTCAAGCCCGGTTCGAGCAAGATTCCACAGCCCCTGGCCCCACCCGCCACCGTCGGCCCCGGGCAGCGGCGGGCGTCGTACCCGAAGCGCGCCCCCTGACCTGCAGCGAACCAGGCGGCGGAATCTCTCGGCCGGTTGCTCAGAGGGCGAACAGCAGGCCGGCGCTGAGCAGGACGACCACCGCCGTGGCGAAGTGGATGCCGTACGCGGCGGCCTTGGTGCCGCCGTGGCGCAGCACGATGAACGTGTCGCCGAGGGGCGTGAGGGCGACCGTCAGCATGAACCAAGCCGCGGCCTGGGCATCGGAGAAGGAGAGCAGGGCGAGGCCGATGACGCCGGATGTCAGGTCGCGCAGGCCCTTGATGGTCAGGTATGCGGTGTCCCCGTCGCGCTTGGCCGGCACGCCGTACCCGGCCGCCGCGGCCTGAGGGCTGATCAGGAAGCGTGCGCCGATGAAGACGACGAAGAGAGTGAGGACGACGGCCAGGCCATAGGCGACGGTGGTGAGCATGTTCCCCTCCAGGACCAGAATCTAGCGCCGCTAGCAATAGGAGTGACGCTAGCAGAGCGTCGAAACAAATCCTAGCGATGCTAGAATATTCCGTATGACGATGCAGACGCGCCGAGAGCGCGACCGGGCGGAACGGGAGCGGCTGATCATCACCGAGGCCCGCGAACTGGCCGAGGCCGAGGGTTGGGAAGCCGTCACCACACGGCGCCTGGCCGAGCGGGTCGAGTACAGCCAGCCCGTGCTCTACAGCCACTTCAAGGGCAAGGAGGCCATCGTGGCCGCGGTCGCGGTCGAAGGCTTCGCAGACCTCGCCGCCGAACTGCGCACGGCCCGTACCACCGCCCCCCAGGGCCGTGCTCTTGCCGAGGTCAGCGCCGCCTACGCCGCCTACGCGGACCGGCGGCCCGCGCTCTACGAGGCCATGTTCGGCCGGCGCGTCAGCCTGTCCTTCGCCACCGCCGAGACGCCGGCAGCCCTGCACGCGGCCTTCGGCGAACTGCTGGAAGCCCTACGGCCAGTGGCAGCAGAGGACGAGGACTTGGCCCTGCTCACCGAGACGTACTGGAGCGCCCTCCACGGCCTGGTCACCCTCATGCAAGGCGGCCGACTCCCACGCGAACACCACGACCGCCGCCTCGCGCTGCTCCTCGGGCGCTTCTCCAGTCAGAGCGGCTGACCGCCGGACCTCAGCCGAGATACGTATACCCGAGCCCATTGCTCAGCCGTCCACACGCGGTGCCCGCGTAGACGGAGACGACCGCCGCCGTGGGCCACGGGGGCGCGACGGCGACGACGGTGGTGTCACTGACCACGACCACCTCCGAGCTTTCCCGCCCCGCGAAACACCCGTCGGCCCCCACGGTGCCGAAGAACACCCGCGTAGAGCCGCCGAGGCCGGCGCCGCTCAAGGTGACCTGCGTACCGCCGCTCCGCGGTCCGGCATCCGGCCGAAGCGCGACGAGCTCCCCCTGCGTGCCCCCGACCGCGACCGCACAGCGCCCGGGCCCGTCCCCCTCGGCCCGCGCCGCGGACTGACCCAAAGGCAGGAGGCACAGAAACACCACAGCGAGCACGATCCCGCTCCGGGTACGCGTCATGACAACCCTTCGGGCGGAGATGGAAACCGGAGGAACCCCGGCCCGCCCCATCATGAGGACCGAATACGCCCTAAATCCAGCACAAACACCCCATGTTCCGCCGGGTCGGTAGCGATTCCACCCGGTGACGCAGGTCACACATCCGGACCTGTCACACGATCCAGCCCACCGGTGTCTTGTGCCCAGAACCCCATCGAAGCGCTGGAGAGACACGATGAACGCGTACGAGAACACCGAAGTGGTTGTCATCGGCGGCGGATACGCGGGCGTCATGGCCGCGAACCGCCTGACCCGGCGAGGCGACGTGACGGTGACTCTGGTCAACCCCCGCCCCGACTTCGTCCACCGCGTCCGCCTGCACCAGCTGGTGGGCGGTTCCGACGCGGCGGTCATCGCCTACCGCGACGTCCTGGCGGAGGGCGTCCGCCTGGTGGTCGACACGGTGACCCGGATCGAGGCAGACGACCGCAGCCTCACGCTGACTTCGGGCACGACGCTCGGCTACGACTACCTGGTCTACGCGGTGGGCAGCGCCAGCGCCGACCCGACCGTGCCCGGAGCAGCCGCACACGCCTACCCGATCGCCACCCTGGAGGACGCGCAGCGGTTGATGCCGGCCCTTGACGAGGCGCCCACAACCGCGGCGGTGACGGTCGTCGGGGCAGGCCCGACGGGTATCGAGACGGCGGCCGAACTGGCCGAGCAGGGCCGCACGGTCACTCTGGTCTGCGGCGGGATCCTCGGCCCGTACCTCCACGCCCGCGGCCGCCGCACGGTCGCGACCCGGCTGGCCCGCCTCGGCGTGACGGTCCTGGACGGCCCGGGCACGAAGGTGACGGCGGTAACCGCCAACACGATCGAGCTCGCGGACGGCCGCGAACTGCCCAGCACGGTCACGATCTGGACCGTCGGCTTCGCCGTCCCGGACCTGGCCGTCCGCAGCGGCCTGACCACCGACCCGCTGGGCCGCCTCCTCACGGACGAAACCCTGACCAGCATCGACGACGCACGCATCGTCGCCGCCGGCGACTCGGCGGCCCCCTCGGGCCTGCCGCTGCGGATGAGCTGCCAGGCCGCCATGCCGATGGGCGCACGCGCGGCTGACACGGTCCTGTCCCGGATCGCCGACGAGCAGCCCGCTCCCCTCAACCAGCCGTTCGCGGCGCAGTGCATCAGCCTGGGCCGCAACGCCGGGATCTTCCAGTTCGCCAACCGTCTGGACGCCGCGGTCTGGTTCAACATCAACGGCACCCTGGGCGCGAAGCTCAAGGAGACCGTCTGCAAGGTCATCCCCAAGCACCTCGCCGACGAAGCGACCAAGCCCGGCGCCTACACCATGCACCTCAAGTCAGGAGCCACAGCCCGCCGCCAGCGCCTGCAAACCACCCACCAGACGGCTTAGGAGCGAAGAGCTGCTGTGATCGGGGACGAGTTCCTTGCACTGATGGTCGAGAGGATCCCGGAACCCAGACCGTTCCTCGAGGAGCGGTACGACCTCCCCCCTTCCCCCCGGCGGGGAGTCCTGCAGCCGGCGCTACTGGCCGACCCCTTGGACGAGGACCTGCTAACGGCCTCCCAGCCCTCCTGCAGGTGACCGAGCCCAGTCCCTATCCACCCCTCAAATTGAAGCACCACGACGCGACGTTCCCCCTCACGGCACGGCAGCCGGCCGGGGAGCCAATTCTGTGACGACTGGGGCAGGTGGAGCCCCCCAGGTGTCCTGTTAAGACCTGTACTTAGGGTCTTGAGATGATCCAGCCTCTCTCTGGTCCTCCTACGTGGAGGCATCCTCTTGCCGCGTTCCTCATGACCTTGGTGATATCTGCCTGCTGGTACGGGCTTAGCCGGTCCCTCAGGGATGTGTTCTGCTGCACGGAGGAGGGACCAATGGGAAGGACGCGTATAGGCAGGCCCTTGAATCGGGAGTGTGTGAGGAGCCGGCGCGCTGGAGGACTCGGATCGAGTAACCCGGTTCATGTCTGCGGAGGGCGAGCAGAACGCCGCAACGGCACAGCGGGCTGGTCGTGAAGGCGCAGCCAGAAGGCGGCCTGTAGCGTCGAACGGGAGCCGAACCGACCATGACCCTGGAGGGGCGATGGATGAGAAGAGCGTGTGGCCAGAGCTATTGGGGGAGTCGGCGGAGGAAGCCGGCAGGCAGATCCAGGCGGAGTTCCCGGAGATCGCGGTCCATGTGGTGCCTGAAGGCAGCATGGTGACGATGGACTTCAACGAGCACCGGGTGAGGCTGTTCGTGAAGCACGGCAAGGTAGTAAGGGAACCCAGGCGCGGGTAGCGGGCCGTAGGCCCGGTCCCAGCAAATCCGGGTTTCTGCCAGTGGCCGGGGCATTCGGAAGGCTTCCTTTCAGCTACCACATTCAAGAAGTCTTCGGGCATATTTCTGACGAGCTCCGATAGAGTAAGAATATGGAGGAATACCTGGAAGGCTGGAGCGACTTCAATGTCGCCATGATGGGAGCAGCGGGTGCGCTCGCCGGCCTCGTGATTGTGGCGGCAAGCGTCAACATCGCTGAGGTCGTCAAAGCTCCATCGCTCGCATCACGACTGGCTGGCGGCATCGCAGGCCTCGTCCTGGCCCTCTCGGGTGCGGCAGTGGGGCTAGTCCCCCAGGTCTCGCCGATGCCCTACGGTTCGGCGATGGCCACACTCGCAGTCGGCGCAGGCTTTTTGCAGGTGCAGGCAACGAGACGGATCTACGAGAATTCCCACCCCGATAATCAGATGAAGTTCGCTAAGTCTGCCGTCGGCTTCCTGGCACCTCTCGCATACCTCGCCGGTGCCGTGCTTCTTGTCGCAGGTTCCCCCCAAGGCGTTGCATGGTTCGCCGCCGGCTCCATCCTCGCAATCATCACCGCACTTGTTATCTCCTGGATTGCACTGGTCGAAGTTCTGCGCTAACGAGCGAGAAGCCTTCCGCCCCCATCCCCGAAGGCCCGCCGCCACTCCCTCCTGGGCGCTTTCTGAGTACAGCGCAGAACTCTGACTCGGAGCGAAGCGGAGAGCCAACGCCCTAGAGGCCGGCTTTGGGCCGGCCTGGCTCTGTCCACGAGATCGGACAGCGCTGGCAGTTCGGGTGGTGCTACAGGGGGACGGTCTGGGTGACGCGCCACAGCCTCCGGGGAAGCCCGCCTTCCTCGAACGCGGCGACCTCATCGAGCGTCCAGTTCTTGGCGAGGGTGTCGACCAGGTCGCGGGGGAAGAAGTGGACGGCGAAGCCGCCGTGTTCCCAGATGTCGTCTCCGTGCCCGGTACCGGCCTGGTAGTGGGCGTCCCCGGTGTGGCGGACGGTGTAGACGAAGGATCCGCCCGGCCGCAGTACCCGTCGCACTTCGGCGACCAGGCCGTGGATCTCCTGGGTGGACAGCGCCATGCAGAGCAGCATGTGCGCGAACACGGCATCCACCGAGGCGTCCGCGAGCGGCAGGGGCTCGCGGACGTCGTGGACCGCCGTGGTGACCAACCCGGCCACGCCCTGGGCCGCGGCGACCTCGCGCAGCTGATCGAGACCCACCGGGCTGAAGTCGGTGGCCATCACGGAGAAACCTTCACGGGCGAAGTACAGCGCGTCACGGCCGTGGCCGGCACCCAGCTCCAGCACCTCGCGGGCGTCGGCGGCTCGGAAGACAGCAGCGGCACGGATCGCCGGCTCGGACGGCTCCGCACCGTACATACCGGGATGCTCGCCGTAGGTCTGCTGCCAGTGCGCCCGCTGAACCTCGGCAAGCCCGTGCTCCGACTCAGACACTCTGACACTCTCCTGACCAGGCCGACATCGAACAACCAGCCCCCTCAGCCAACCCTAAGGGCTGTCCCGATATCGGCGTCCTGTTCGACGTAGGGTCTGCGGGACGGTGTGGCTGGTGCTGCTGTCTCGGCGAGATGAGAGGGCATCGTTGGACCCGAACCCCGTCTGCTGCTTCTGCTATCAGGTCATCGATCTCGACCAGGACGGGGCAGCGACCGACCTCAGGCTCGGTGCGGTTGCCCCGGTGCGAGGCGGTGCCGTGCGGCAGCAGGTCTATTCACACTCAGACTGTCTGCGCGAACAACGATCTGTGGTTTGAGCTCTGAGGCCAGGCTGACCTCCAACGATCCCAAGCGCGCAGCGCTCGGGTACCCATGGGGGGCCAACGGCCCCCCATCCCGGAGGGAAGCGGAGGGAAGCGGAGGGAAGCCTCCTCCGAAGGAGGAGGCTCTGGCTGCGAAGCAGCCCCCCCCCCCCCCCGAGCTTAGCGAGGGCCTTCAGTCCCAAGCGCGCAGCGCTTGGGTACCCATAGGGCCAACGGCCCCTATGCCGGAGCGAAGCGGAGGGATACCCCCTCCGAAGGAGGGGGCCCTGGGCTGCAAAGCAGCCCGCGCCGAGCGCAGCGAGGCGTCTCAGTCCCAGGCGCGCAGCGCCTGGGTACCCATGGGGGGCCAACGGCCCCCCATCCCCGAAGCGAAGCGGGGGGACACCCCCTCCGAAGGAGGGGGTCCTGGCTGCGAAGCAGCCCTCCGAGCGCAGCGAGGGGCTTCCATCCTAAGCGCGCAGCGCTTAGGCACCCGCTCCGGGGAGCGCAGCGAAACCCGGAGCTAGTCCGGCCCGAAGGGCCGGCCACAGCTCGGAGCTGCAGGATTGGTTTGGCTGGATGGGGACAAGTCCTGAGGGTGTTCGGCGCGTAGCGTGTGGTGGATGGGGAGTCGGGGGAAGTCGCTGATGGATAGGTACTTGGCGGTCGAGCGGGCGTATGGGGCTGGGTTGCCCTTGACTCGTTTCCAGAGGTGGGTGGTAAAGCACCCGGTCCGGCTGGGTGTCTATATCGCGGTTCCTGTCGGTCTTGGGGGTGTGCTGTTAGCGGATGAGCCGGGTGGGGTGGTGGTGGCGTTGATCGCCGGGCCGTTCCTGGGGACCATCTATACGGGTGTGGCTATCGCCGACCGGGCTGTGCGGGTCCGTTTGAGGCGGCGGATGGGGTTCAGGGACGAAGGATGAGCCCGATGTGCACACCACCCGCCACGCACTACTGCTGCTAGCAGGGCCCGCGGAGCGGGCCTTGGCCCTGGAGGCGAAGCCGTAGGGCCCGGAGTGGAAGCGCAGCGGACACTCTGACTGGCCGAAGGCGTGGACCGCGTGAAACGGGGTCACCTCCCGTGCGTAGCACGGGGAGCCCTGGCCGGCGAAGCCGGCCCGTTGCGTGTGGAGCGCAGCGCAACACGCAACCCAGCTCGAAGCGAAGCGGAGAGCTCCGGCCGAAGGCCGGCCCCGGGCTGCGAAGCAGCCCCGCCGAGCACAGCGAGGCGGTTCGTTGCCCCAGAGCGAAGCGGAGGGGCAGGCGCGAAGGCGCCTCGGCTGAGCGCAGCGAGGCCGTTCAGTCCTGAGCGCGCAGCGCTCAGGTACCCGCTCC
>NZ_JBYQMI010000002.1:0-129318 GCF_057834385.1 Streptomyces sp. GL_141 | reverse complement strand
AGGACCTCCTTGTTGCTCAGGCGGTCCGAGACTATCCAAAAAATCAAGCAGTGCTTGTCTTTTGGCGCGTCGGCGCGTCGGAAGTAGCCTCTGCGTGGAGTCTCCGCGGGGCCATGTTCGACCGGGGCGCCAAAAGTACACAGTACGTGAAGTTATTTTTCGAGCAAGCCCCGAAAGTACACGGCTCCTTGATTTATATGTGTCGTGATGGCGACACATTCGGGCCTCTCGGCGTTCGGGCCGAGGGCCGATCCACGGACTCGGCCCGACTCTCTGACCTGCGGCGATCCAGGGCCCGTTGGCGCCTCAGAAAAGTACACTGCTGCTTGAGTTTTCCGCGAAATGTGCTCGCCAGGTACACATTCCGGAGCACCAAATGTGTCCTGGGGGACACATGCCCCTCGACAAACCCGCAGGTCAGAGGCTTAAAAACGCCGAGCCCTCTTATTAAAGAGCGCAACTGCGCCGACGGCATCAGCGCACACCCCACCTTGCGCAGCATCGGCTGCGGGATGTGCCGGCTGGTGCTGCATCACCAGCGAAGTGTTCCCCGCGACACACTTCGGTTGCCCAGTGCGATGCTCAACGCAGGCCCGGTTCCCCGCAGGTTTGGCGCTACTTCTACTCCGACGTTCTGGCTGCTCCGAGCCTTCTCCGACCGGTACCACGGAAAGTCAGCCACGACGATGCGGTGCGTCGGACGATCACGCGCGCGTGTGCACAGCAACCTCTTTCCGGTCCTCACCACGTTGCAATGTCTTGTAACCCGACCGAACCCGCCACCCGCCGACGATGGCCAACCACCCCGTCGGGGCACCGGAAGCCCGCCAGGGCTGAGGAGCTGCCGACCCCCGCGCACTTCGAACGGAGGGTGGTTGAACCTAGTGGTTCGGTCATTCCGGACGAGATCAGCCAAAAACCGACCCACAGAACGAGGCCTGGGGCGCCCGATCTCCTACCTCCCCGGGTGATGTGACCTTCCCTCCGCTCAAAGCTCGCCAGCGGGGCACTGACGGCCTCACGGCCCTCGAAAGTTGCTCCTAGCGGTTCGTAACTCGCCCGATCGGAAGAGTTGTGGCTGACGGTTTCATTTGGCCCCTGAGCGTCGTTGTACCCGGCCCGGCTGAGCGTGAGAGTTGGCCCGGGCCGACCGCGGGTGGCGCCCTGCCGATCTGTTCGGCTGCAGCGTCATGGGTTTCTCGTCACTCCACAGCGTGGCCGATGAGTTTGTGGCGCCCGACCAGTCCAAGGTCGTGACACCCCAGGAAAGGACACCGCCATGTCGGAGCTTCTCGTCGACTTCATCACCTCCCTCGACGGCCACGCATCGGGAGAGGGATGGCCCGGCTTCTGGGGCCTCGAGGGCCCCGAGTACCTCACATGGCTCGGCGAGCAGCCCGAGGCCACCTACCTGATGGGAGCGAACACCTACCGCCTCATGTCGGGCTTCGCTGCAGGCCAGGTCCCCAAGGGCCAAGACGAGTTCAGGCCCGAAGAAGAAGCGTCCGTCGACGAGCTCACGCAAGCGTCCAAGGTGGTGTTCTCCTCCTCACTCGAGGAGCCACTGACGTGGGCCAACTCCACGCTCGTCCGCGACGACGCCGTCGAGGCGGTCCGAGCCATGAAGTCGAGTGGCTCGGGGCTCCTCAGCACGATCGGCAGCCTCAGCCTGTGCCGGTCCCTGCTGCGAGCCGGACTGGTCGACCGCTTCCGGGTCGTCATGTTCCCGGTGATCACCGGGGCCACGGGCGAAGAACGCATCTACGACGGCTATCCGGACGTTGCCCTCGAGATGATCGAGCACCGCACCTTCGACGGCCGCATCCAGCTGGTCGAGTACAAGCCCCGCGTGCTCGAGCACCCACCGCTCGCCGTCCCTGCCTGACGTCACCCCCTCCGCCGGTCTGGACCGCCGCCAGGCCAGCGCCGGCGGGTACGGAGCAAGACCCAACAAGGAGCCAGCAGGGCGACGTCAGCCACGGTCATCGCTGAGAAGGGCCGGTTGGGTCACTAGTTCGCTCCGGCCTTCCGGGAGCAGGTCTGGTCGGCGGTGGGCAGCCTGCCGGTGGCCAGGTACCGGTTGACCTTGTTGTCGACGCAGGCGTTCTCGTAGAGGCCGTAGACCGCGTGCCGGTTGGCGTCCTTGAGCGTGAGGAGCTTGGAGCTGGGCAGCAGGCCGTGCAGGGCGACGGCCCCCGTGTGCGTGGTGCGGGGGTCGCCGGTGGCGGACACGATCAGCACCTTGGCGTCGCGCTTGACCTCGGTGGGCTCCTCGCGAGGCCGGTCCCAGAAAGCGCAGGGACCGATGTTGTTCACCAGCGGACCGAGGCGCGGGAACGCGGCACGGCTCCGCTCGATGTCGTGCCAGTAGACCTCGGGGTCGCGCGGGGCGGCTACGTCCCCGCAGATGACCGCGGACTGCACGCTGCCGTGGTGCGACTGCTCGCCGGTCGTCACAAGGCGGAGGATTCCCGCGAACTGCGGTGATAGTTGGGTTGGCTGCCCTGCCGCCGCCCGGTTCAGGACGGACACCTGCTCACCGAGGGCAGCACGGGACGTGTCGGTGTCGCTGTCGAGGCCGGCGACGAGAACGAACGGGACCAGGGTGTCGTCGAGGTGGAAGGTGTCCGGGCCGGTGCCGACGGTGAGCGGGCGGCGCGCGGATTCCTCGATGAGGCGGTCGATCGTGGCGAGGACCTGGTCGCGGGTGCCGCCGACTCCGTAGGTGTGATTGCGGAGGGCGGCCCACTCGGCCCAGTCCGCGAGCGCCTGCTCGTTCTCGCCGACGGCCTCCCGCAGCATCCTGGGGCCGAATTTCCGCGGATCGATGGCGCCGTCCAGGACCATGCGGTCTGTCCGGCCCGGGAACATCTGGGTGTAGACGGTGCCCAGGTAGGTGCCGTACGAGTAGCCGAAGTAGGAGATCTTCCGCTCGCGGAGCGCCCCGCGGATGACGTCCATGTTGCGGGCCGTGTTGCGGGTGCTGATGTGCGGCAGCACGGCGGCGTCGGTGGCACGGCACTTGGCGGCCAGGTCCTTCTGGAGTTCGACCTGGCGCTCGAAGGCCGCCCGGTCGAGACCGCCCGAGGAAAGACTGGTGCCGACGGGCCAGCCGCAGTCCAGCGGGGTGCTGCGGCCGACGAAGCGCGGGTCGAAACCGACGATGTCGTACCGCGGTCCCGTCTCCTTCATCCAGGCGTGGAACTCCGGCGGGGATTCGAGGGCGGTGCCGCCGGGACCGCCGTTGTTGAGCAGGATCGAACCGATGCGGTGGCGGGTGTCGGTGGCTTTCAGCCGGGAAATCGCGACGGTGATCGTACGTCCCCGGGGAGCGGTGTAGTCGAGCGGCACGGTGACGTCCGCGCACTGCACGCCGGCCGCGTCCAGACCACGGCCCACGGTGTCGTCGGGTCCTTCGGCGCAGCTACCCCAGCCCAGCCGCTGGTTGTAGTAGCGGTCGAGTCCGGAGCTGGACTTCGGCGTGCTGGTAACCGCCGTGGCCGTGGCTGGGGCGACCCCGAGGCAGACAGCGAGGGCGAGGCCCACGGCCGCGGTGCGGCGCACGGCTGAGGCGGCGGTCATCACGAGGTCTCCTCGGGGTGGTGGGCGGGGGACGTCGCGGTCGGGGGTGCCAGTCGTATGTGTCTCACCCGTCCGACGCTAGGCGGAACAGCCGACCCCCCTCACTACAGTTGACCTCCCAATTCCCAGGGGGTAACCCCCACCTACGGTCCGCGACTGCGCCGCCGGCACGGGAACACCCGGCTGGTGAAGCAAGGGGCATCGAGGGGTGTATCCGCCAGGCCGAGGCGCCGGTTCTGGGACACGTCCAGCGTGGAGATCTCCACCGCCGGGGGACCCGTCCCCCCGCTCCCCCTGGGTTCCCATAACGGTCGACGGGCACCGTCGGATGTCGCATGTGTGCAGGAAGACGGAAGGTGCTTTCCGTACAACAGGGCCGATAACAGGTCGACATGTTCGGTGTGGCGCTTCACCTTCCGGCCGGAAGGTTAGTAAGGTACCCGCATGACCGCTCCATATGATCCGGAAGTCAGGGAAAAGGTAGTCGCCAAGCTGCCCGCCTCCCTGCGGCAGGAACTCAAGGTCCGCGCCGCCCAGTTGGGCGTGGACATCCAGGACGCCGTCACCGAGGGCATCCACGGCTGGCGTGCCGACGCCTCCGCGGCGACCCCGGTGGACACCTCCGGCGCCGCCTCGTTCTCGACGTACCTCCCCACCGGCCTGTACGGGGACTTCAAGGAGGACTGCCGAGTCCGCGAAGTCCCGTACAACCAGGGCGTCGCCCAGTCCATCAGGCTCTGGCTCGACACCCACCCCTCCCCCGCCGGCCGCCGTCGGTCGTCCAGCGAGGGTGCGCGCCGGATCGTGGTCTGCAACCAGAAGGGTGGCGTGGGCAAGAGCGCCATCAGCAACGGGCTGTCGCAGGCCCTCGCCGAGACCGGTGCCCGTGTCTGCGTCATCGACTTCGACCCGCAGGGCCACCTGACCCGCCACCTGGGTGCGGAGATGCTCGGCATCAAGGAGCCCAGTCTCGCCAAGCACATGCTGGGCGAGATCGAGGGCCGGGTGCGCGAGCTGCTCGTCCCCATCGAGCACGGGGTCTTCGCGGGCCGGCTCTTCCTCCTGCCCTCCTGCAAGGACGCGTTCCTCCTCGACGCCCGCCTGGCCACCACGCGTCACGTACGGACGAAGGAGACCGCGCTGGAGAAGGCGCTGGAGGAGCTGGAGGAGGAGTTCGACTACATCGTCGTCGACTGCCCGCCCAGCCTCGGCTACACCATGGACACCGCGCTCTACTACGCGCGGACCCGCGAGGGCGAGGCGGAGAAGGCCTCCGGCATCATCGTCCCGGTCCAGGCAGAGGACACCTCCGCCGACGCCTACGACATGCTCAGCGAGCAGCTCGAAGACCTCATCGACGACCTCGACATCGAGATCGCCCAGCTCGGCTTCGTGGTCAACCTCTACGACAGCCGCAAGGGCTACGTCGTCACCTCCTCCCTCAACAGCTGGAAGGAGTTCGGCGACCCGCCGGTCATCACGGTCATCGGCGACCTGAAGGAGCAGCGCGAAGCGGTACGTGTCAAGCTGCCCCTGCTGCACTACGCACCCGAGTGCGAGCAGTCCGAGGCCATGCGGGAGATCGCGCGGAGGGTGTCGGCATGAGCAAGAGCGACCTTCTCGGTACGGGCGCCGCCTTCAGCAACGCCCGCCGCACCGGCGGCCGGAGCGAGCGCGGGCGCGCCAAGGCCATAGCGCAGGGCGACGTACCGGCGTACGAGCTCGTCCGGGTCCCCCTCGACCAGGTCTCCCCCACTCCCCTGAACCCGCGCCGCAACTTCGGCACGGACGAGGAGATGACCCGCTTCGGCGAGGAACTGCGCCAGACGCAGCTCTCCGCATGTGTCCTCGTCAGCACGACCGCCTACCTGGGGTTGTGGCCGGACCACGACACACGGATCGGGACGGCCTCGTACGTCCTGATCAACGGCGAGCGCCGGTTCCGCAGCGCGCTGCACGTCGGGCTGGAGTCGCTGGACTTCGTCGTACGGGACGACCTCGCGGTCTCCCGCGCTGACTTCATCGACCACCTGCTCGCCGAGAACCTGGAGCGGGAGGACTTCGACGTCATCGAGCGCGCCCGCGGTGTCCAGCAGCTCGTGGAGACCTGCGCCGAGCAGGGCAAGGAGCACGGTGCGAAGTCGCGTGCGGCCGAGCGGCTGGGCAAGTCGCCGTCCTGGGTGACGAACCAGCTGGTGCTGCTGGAACTCCCGGAAGAGATCCAGGCGATGCTGAGCGCGGGGGAGATGCCCGAGCGCGACGGACGCGTACTGGCACGCGCCGCGAAGGACCGCCCGGACGCTGGCGCGGCCGACCTGCTGGGCCTCCTCCGGGAGACCAAGGAACAGGAAGTCCAGGTCAAGGCGGCCCAGCGGGAGATCCTGCGCGAGGCCCAGGAGACGACGACGGAGCTGGCAACCACTGAGCAGGCCCCGACCGGCGGAGCCACTGGCAGCCTCCCGGCGCACTCCGAGCCGGAGGCCGGACCGGCCCGACTTTTGTCCGCGGACAAAAGTCCGCAGCCGACGACGGAGGCTCCGGAACAGACCCCGGTCCCCGACCGACCTTTGTCCGCGGACAAAAGTCGGGCCCCCGAGAGCCAGCCGTCGCCGGTCGCGGAGCCGGTCCAGCCGCGCGAACCGGAGGGCGTCATCCCGCCCCAAGCCAGGGGAACGGACGCGGACACGGACGCGGCCCTGTGGCAGGACCCGGCCGCCGTCTACGACGCGATCCAGGCGAACATGTCGCCGAAGCACCGCGAGGAACTGGCCATGCTCCTCATCGAGAACAACTGAGGGAGCCGGCACCAGCTGACTCCGCTCAACGGGGCCCTACTGCGCATTGGCGGTAGGGCCCGACTTTTGTCCGCGGACAAAAGTCGGGCCCCTGATCGTCTATGTCCTGGCTCATCCAACCTTCGGTGAGACGGGACAGGCGTCTACTCAGCGAACCCAGTCGCTTGGCTGGCGCCGCCCCTCGTGCAGGCGTCCGACTGTTCGCGGCGCAGGTGCTCGGAGCGGGACTGGAGGATGTCCACGGCCTCGTGGATCGAGCAGCCGAGCTGGTCTCGGAACATCTTGATGGCCTTGATGGTCATGCCGTTGAGAATCTCGTTGTCCGCGAAGGAAAGCGGGCCGGCCGTCCAGGGGGCGGACGCGGGATCTCCACCGGGCCAGTCGATGTCGGTCAGGGTCACGAGCAGGCGGCCGTCCGAGAGCGCCACCGCCACGTCCATGCCGCGGGCCGCCTTCTCCGTGAAGTCAACGGGTGCAGTGTGGTCCAGGAGGAAGACGAAGTGCTGGGCTTTGCGCTGCCGCCACTCATCGAGCTCGCCGTCGCCGTCCAGGCGCAGGTTGGAGTTCCAGGCTGCCTGGGCGAGAACCGATACGAACAGCCCGAGGAAATCCGACTTCAGCAGGTCGTCCGCGTGCTCGATCAGGATCGCGAGGTCCTGGTTCCCGTGGCCGGGACCGTGCCAGTCGTGAAGGCAGTCCACAAGGGCGTCCCAGTTGTGGCCGAAGTAGCCGAGGAACGACAGCTCCTGGGCGAAGGTGCGGAAGACGGACGCCGGATCCCGCATTTCCCGACCGTCCAGCCGCAGGACCAGACCGTTTCGCTGCACGAGCGCGGCCGTTTCCGACGCCAGCCATGGGTCGGCCGGGGAGGTGAACACGACCCATGGAGAGCAGCGTTCCGTCAGAGTGGGCTTGGTCATCATGGGCGAGATCCTTGCACGGCACTTGCTCAGAGCCCGAGTGATTAACGAAGGCCAGATCGTTCTCAGTGAACATAGTCCGCCCAGTTCAGCAGGCCATTGATGACTATCTTCAATGAGAACGGACAGGGCTCAATCGAAAGTGAGGGATGGGCTATCTCTGCTCGTGCAAGCCCGGCGCCTGCCACGTGTGCGCTGGGAGGGACTCCGCCAAGGTCGAGAAGAAGCGTTGGTCGCGCCACGCCTCCAGGTTCCCGATGACGAAGAGGCGGCGTTTGGCGCGGCTGACCGCGACGTTGAGGAGGTTCGGGGCACTCGCCGCCCAGGCGCGGGCGCCCGGGCGGCCGGGGTCGGTGCCCAGGATCAGGATGACGACGTCGGACTCCTTGCCCTGTGTCGTGTGGACCGTACCCACCCGCTCGGCCGGCATCAGGTCGCGGCACACCCCCTTCGCACCGGCCACGACCTGGCGGAAGGGGCTGATCACGAACACGTCCCGGGCCAGGTCGACGCCACCGTCGTCGCGCAGCCGCTCCAGCACGCGCCGCAGCGCCCGCCCCTCCTCCGGGATCCAGTGTCCGTCTGCTTCCGCGCCGGTCACGTTCACCCAGCTGCTCGTCGGCCGGTAGATGTACGGATCGCGTTCCGCCGTCCCCTGGACCATCAGGCCGTCGTAGGCGACGGCGTTGCTGATGGAGAACATCGGGTCGTCGCACCGCCGGTGCACGCGCAGCGGTGAACCGACCCACACCTCGTGGCTGCCGTCCGGCAGTTCGGCCGGCAGCAGGGTGCCGTAGTGGTTCGCGCGGTCGGCGAGCTGCTGCACCGAGGTGCGGCCGGGTGCCCATTCCTCGGCGGCGCCGAAGTCGTCGCGTAGGGCCCGCTGCGCGGTCCACGGCAGGACCACGACCGGCTCCAGCTGCAGCGGGTCGCCGACCACCACGGTGCGCCTGGCCCGCCACATGCCGCCGACCGCCATTTGCGGCGTCGCCTGACCGGCCTCGTCGACGAACAGCCAGCCCAGGGCCTCCGGTCCGAGCCGTCCGAAGACCCGGTCGAGCGAGGCGAACGTCGTCGAGACGACCGGGACCACGAGGAACACGCTCTGCCACGCAGCCCGCAGGTGCGCCTCGGGCACCGTCTTCGGCACCGCTCCGGCGACCGCGTCCATGCCGGCCATCAGGTTGGCGTACATGGTGCGGGCCGTGCACCGAAGGAAGGCCTGGTGGAGGTGAAGGGCAGCGAGGAACAGCTCGGTGCGGGCCGCGGTGATTTCCGGGTCGGACCAGGGGGCCGCGAGCTCGCGCGCCGCATCCTCGTCCGTGAGCCACGCGTCCTGCGGTACGGACTTGCCCCAGCGCCCGCGGGCCGCCGCGACGGTCTCCTCCGCCCGGGCGACACGGGTACGCTCCGCCTCCCATGCCTCCTCACGGGCGCGCAGCCGAGCCGCCGCTGTGCCCACGGCGCCCCGTACGCCGTCCCGCTCGGCCTGCGCCGCATCACGTGCCCGGCGTGCGTCGGCAACCAGGTCCGCCGCGCCGGCTTCCTCCGCGTGCCAGGTGCGTGCCGCCCGGCCCAGGGTGAAGAGGCTGACCGTGAACCCCGGGCGGCGGGCCAGGTGCGCCTGATGCGCCTGCTCGGCCCGGGCCAGGGCCTGTTCGGCGCCGGCCAGCGCATCCTCGGCAGGCGGCAGGGTTGCCCGTACGCGGGCAAGCTCCACCTCGTGCTGCGGTACGGCGAGCTGCGCCCTGAGTAGGGCCTCGTAGGCGGTGGCGAGCCCGTCGTAGGCCTCGGCAGCGACGGTCCGTTCGGCGCGCAGCCGCTCCACCTCCGACAACGCTGCCTCGAACCGCTGCTTGCCCTCGCGCCACACGCCCGTCTGCGGGGTGTCCCGCCACTGGCGCAGGAGGTGGGAGAGGCCGCTGCCGCTGTCGATCCAGGCGTTGCGGGGGCGACGGCTCCGGCCGTCCGGTTGCGGGGGAACGGGTGGCGGGGGAGGAGCTTCGGTGTCGGTCTGGCGGTACTTGCCGTGCCAGAAGCGGTTGACGAATTCCAGGCGGTTCTTCTTGCTGCCCAGGCGGGCCGCCACCGCGCCCCACGCGGGCTCACCTTTGAGGAGGCGGGTCGCCTGCTCGGCGAAGTAGTCGGCGTCGTCCCGCCACTGCTCGCCCAGGGCCTCGCGGGCCGGGATCTCGGTGGAGATGTTCTCCACGGCCCCATTGTTGGCGGAGGCGACGACCATCTCGAAGCCGGTGAACTCCGGGCGCAGCGGGGTGACCGTACGGGTGTAGTCGCCGCTCTTCCACACGTACGGAGCCTGCTCCGCGAAGGCCTGCGACGGCAGGCGCAGCGCGGCGAGGCGGCGGGCCCGCTCGACGACGGCCGCGGCGAAGCTGTCGCGCAGCATGGTGGTCTTGCCGGTGCCGGGCGGGCCGTTGACCGCGAAGATCCCGGCGCCCGGGGCCAGCTCAGCGTGGATGGCGTTGACGGCGAACTGCTGGCTCAGCGCGAGCGCGTGCGCAGGGTCCGCCGGCCAGCGGCCGAGCGGGGTACGGGTGGGGACGACGCCGGCGAGCGCGACGCCTGGATTGCGGCGCAGATCGATGCGGCGGGTCTTGTCGAAGGCGGCGCCGGGGGTGAGGTACGCGGCGAGTCCCGGGCCGGGATCGCGCGAGGCGAGCTCACGGGCGACGAGGTCGAGGTCGGCGGCGATGAAGCTGTTGAGGAAGTCCTGCTGGTCGGCGGCATCGGCCGCGCGGTCCAGCCGTACGGGGACGCTGCGGACGCGTACCCCGGCGGGGTTCAGCGGAACGGCGACGCCCCAGGCTTCGGCCAGCTCATCGGTGAACCCCACGAGGTGCCCGGCCGTGATGACGCCGGACCCGATGGGGGCAGCGTCCTCGCCCTCGCTCTCCACAGGTGCGGAAGCGGACTCACCGAGCGCGGACGCCCGGGCAACCCAGGCGTCGGCCTCCTCCTCGAACCCGTCGAGCCAGCCACGGCTGCCGGGACCGGGGGACACGGCCCGCCCGGTGGCCCAGGCGCACGAGGAGAAGGCGGGGGAGTCCAGCAGCAGCCGGCCCTCGTCGGTGACGGTCAGCGCGAACAGCGCGCTCTCACCGTTCATCCGGCCGTCGTGGTCCTCGCCGCTCTCCCCGAAGACGTGCAGGAGGGTGTCCCGTACGGCGGCGAGCGCATAGGCACCGCCGTAGACGACGTGCTGCCAGCCGTACCCGGGCTCGACCGGGACGGACCGCAGCGGATGCCCGGCCTCCCAGGGCATGGGCCGGTCCGGCTCGGCCGCGTAGACGCGATCCCGGACGGACAGGGCGGGCACCTTCTGCGGGCTGAACAACTCGACCGCCCGCCAGTACCCGACGACCCCGCTCCGCCGCCGACGCTCGTCCCCCAGCCGCGTCACGCCCGCTCCCGTCGTCGGTGATCACTACTGCGCACCCTACGGGGATCATGACGGTGGGTCAGGCGGTTGGCCGGTCCCGGGCTGACTGTGGGGGCCTGGGTTGTGCCGGGTGCCGGTGCCGGGCTCCCACTTGCACGCTGCCATGCCCGAAAGGCGGGCCATGCCTCTGTTGCCGGATCGAGCGAAAGTGCCCGGGGGGTGCGGCCTGCCGCGTAGAGTCGCAGGTCAGCAAGTCTGCTTTCCTCGTCCGCGGAATGAACCAGGGCGGGTCTGCGGCTTCAAGCAAGGCTGTCCGCCTGTTCCCGCGCATGCGGGGATGACCCCCACTGGTCGGCCTGGTCCACCTCCGAGGACGCTTGCTCCCCGCGCACGCGGGGATGACCCCAGCCGCGTGCCGAGCGAACCCGTCCCCTTCTCCCTACTCCCCGCGCCGCCCGTGGGGATGACCCCCGGATGGCCGGCCTCTCCGGGCACGGCGAACGCTGCTTCCCGCGTACGCGGGGATGACCCCGTCCAGCAGACCCAGACCGCGTATCCCGATGTCTGCTCCCCGCATACGTGGGGATGACCCCAACTTTCAAAAGCGCCGCGCGATCCAGCGCCTCCGCTCCCCGCACACGCGGGGATGATCCGTAGCCGAGGGCCATACCCACTGCCAGGGTCGTCTGTTCCCTCGCCCCCGCGGGGATGATCCCGACGTGGCTCCGGCTGGTCCGATCTTCCTGGAGTGCCCCGCTGTACGCGCGGGGATGGACCCATCGACGGCGCGCCGATCCTGTACCCGATGACCGTCCCGCTGCTGCGGAAATGCTCCGGTGTCCCGCCGGGATCTGCCTGGTGGCCAGTGTCTGCTTCCCGCCTACGCGGGGATGACCCCAACGCCTGGACCTACGCGGTGACACCGCTCGACTTGCTCCCCGCGCACGCAGGGATGAACCGCTCACCGGGTTGCACTGCTGACCGAAGGAGCCCGCTCCCCGCAACCGTGCGGGGATGACCCCGAGCCTGAGATGGCGAGTCTCTCCGTCAGTACGGGCCCCCGCCCGCGGGGACATACCGTGAGCCAGCTCCCCTGTACTCCCTTTGTGGAGCAAATCCCATTACGGCGTCGCAAGTTGAGATTTCCGGAACCGCCCCCCCGGCCCCCGTCCCACTGCTAGCGTCCTGCCTCATTCCACCAGGCAACCGTTAAGAGCAGAGAGCGGACGATGCAATTTGGCTGATTCACGCACCCCGCCCGCCGGGGCGATACGCCCGCGCTGGGATCCGCGGCGGCAGCCGTGCGTACCGGTCCTGACCCTCGACGACAGGCTCGTCGAGCTCAGCCTCGTCGACGTGCTCCACGATGCCGACGGCCTGTGCGGCGTGGAAGGGGACACGCCGGGGGAGAAGGTCGCCGTCATCGAGTTCCTGCTGGCCATCTGCTTCGCCTCCGGTACCTACCCGGCGTCCGCCGCAGAGTGGCCGGCCTGGGTCGACGCGAAGGACGGGCTCCGGCCCGCCGCCGAGTGGCTGGCCGGGCGGCCCGAGGACGAGGTGTGGGACCTGTTCCACCCCACCGAGCCGCTCGGGCAGAACTCCCTCCTCGCCCCCTTCCTCGATCAGCGAGGCGCCGGGCCGGCACAGCTGGTGATCGAGCGGGTCGGCGACTACAACCAGTTCTTCGACCACCATCACCTCGACCACCCCGACCCCTTACCCGTCGCCCGCGCCTTCCGCGCGATGCTCACGCAGCACGTGTACGGGCCTGCGGGCCGGGCCCGCATCTCCGGCAAGGAGACGCTCGGCCCCACCATCACCAACCTCGCCGCCACCCGCCTCGGGACCCGGATCCGCGTCATCGCGCTCGGCGAGACCCTCGGCGAGACCCTCCGCCTGAACCTGGCGCCCGTCTCCGGGCCGCCCGGCGAACTGAACCGCTCCTGGACCATCGGAAAAGAGCGCCGCGGCTTCACGACGAAGCCCCAGGCCCGCCCGGTCGGCGGCCCCGCGGACCTGCACAGCTACCTCGGCCGGTCGATCCTGCTCCGCCCCACACCTGAGGGGGACGCCGTGGACCGGGTACTCCTCGGCGCCGGCGAACTGCTCGCCCTGACGGACGAGCACCTCCAGGACGCGGTACTCGCTACGAAGGCGGACGGCACGACCAAACCCCTCTGGGCCTCGGCGACCCGCGCCGTGTGGCGTGACGCGCACTCCCTCTACGCCGCCGTGAACGAGGCCCGCTCATCCGGCGGCGCGAACGACGGCAAGACCCTGTACCGGCGGCTCGCGCTCTTCCCGCCGGAGGACGTCGCCCCCGAGCCCGGCCAGCAGCCCGCCCGCCGCGTAGAGCTGTGGACGGTTGGACTCGTGGCGAAGCAGACCACGGCCATCACCTGGGTAGACGGGACGTTCCCTTTCGCCCCGGGCCTGGAGGCGCGGCTCTACCACGCCTCCTCCCGCGGTTCGGAGATCGCCGAGTACGTGGCCTCCGCCCTGAGCAGAGCGGCTTACACGGCCTGGACCGTCGTCTATCCGAACCCCAAGCCGGCCGACAAGAGCGGTCAGATCGCGCGCTTCGACGCGCGCGGCATGCACTGGGCGGCGACGCGGGAACCGTTCGACCTGCTGATGGACGAGGTCACCATCGGCGAGCTCGTCCAGGAGTGCCTGCTCGACTACGCCGCCACGGTGGCCGCCTCCGCCCGCGGCTTCCTCACCGCACGCCTCGACTCGCTGCCGAGGAACCGGCAGGGCGCCAAGGCGCAAGCCGCGGCGCTGAAGCGGTTCGACGACGAGCTGGCCTCGCCGAAGGCGCCGGCCGAAATCCGAGGGGAGAGGGCATGACCACCCGAGCCGAGCCCAAGTCCGGGCCCGAGAGCAGTAAGACGAGTGAGAGCAGCGCCGCGTTGACGGCCTGGCTCGCCAGCCTCGTGCACAACCGCAACTACGGGAGCCTCGCCGACCTCCGGCGCCCCCGGGTCCGCAAGGAACCGCACTTCCGGGCCATCTGGTACAGCCCCGGCGAGGAGCAGGAGGAGATCTACGAGCAGGTCGCCTTCCTCTTCGCCGTCTACCACCAAGGCAGGTCCGCGCCCGCCTACGGCTACGGGAGCCTCGGAGAGGCCGCCCGCCGGATCGGCAGCGGCGACAAGCAGGGCCCGGAGGACCCCGGTGCGGCCCGCCTCGTCGACCGGATCGTCTCCAGCCGCCGCATCCCCTGGCGCCACCTCCAGCACACCGTCGCCCGGCTGCGCGCTTGCGGAGCGAAGCCGCCCTCCTGGGCCCGGCTCGCCGACGACCTGAGCCAGTGGAACGACCGCAAGGCCCGCATCTCCTACGAGTGGGCCGTGGACTTCCACAACTCCCGCTCCCGGTCCGCCGGTGCTCACACCGCCGGCCCGGTCGCCGACCCGACCCAGAAGGGCACCACCACGTGACCAGCAACGCCTCCTCCACCGGTCGCCAGTTCCTCTCCCTGCACCTCCTGGAGACCCTGGTCGCCGTGCTGCCCGTACGCGACGAGAATGGCTCGCCCAAGTCCATCGTCTACGGCGGCACCGAGCGGCACATGATCACGAGCCAGGCGCGCCGCCGCGCAGAACGGGTCCACACCCGAGACCGCGCCAACAAGGGCATCGGCGCCCTGGCCGGCCGGACCACCGCCACCCGTACCCGCGAGTGGGCACTGATCACCAGCCGGGCCCTGGCCTCCGCGCACGGATGGGACCCGGACGAGGCCATCCGTACGGCCCGTGCCGTCATCGAGGCCACCGGGCTGAAGTTCGGCGACCTGGGCAAGAAGACCGTCGCGAACCTGACCAAGGTGCTCCTCTTCGCCCCCTCCGACGCCGGTACGCGCATCGCCGCCCACATCCACGAGCAGGCCGGGGAACTGCGGCCCTGGACGGCGGAGTACCTGGCGGCGCAGGCAGCAGCCGCGCCCAAGCCCAGGAAGGGCGGCCGCAAGACCGCAGCCCAGGAATCGGCGCTCGAAGCGGACGAGGCCGCGGAGGCGGCAGAAGGCGCGGCTGCCCCGGCCGACGCCAAGCTGCCCCCGCTGCCGGCGGCGACCCGCGCCGCGGTCCTCACGGCCCTCGCCCCGCGCGATGCCATCGACATCGCCCTGTACGGCCGCTTCCTCGCCGAGATCGCCGACTCCCCGAACGTGGACGGTGCGGTCCAGAGCAGCCATGCCTTCACCGTCCACGAGGCCGAGCAGGTCGACGACTTCTACGCCGCTGCCGACGACGCGAAGCTCGACCGCAAGAAGAACGCCCTGGACTTCCTCGACATCGCCGACGACTCCGGCGCCGGCATGACCGGCTACCAGTCCCTGATCACCGGCACGTTCTACCGGCACGCGGTACTCGACCGCGTGAAGCTCCGTACGAACCTGCGGGCCGCCGGCATGACGGTCGAGGAGGCCGAGGAGGCGTCGGTCGCGGCCGAGGAGGAGTTCGTCACCGCCTTCGTCGACGCGTTCCCCGAGGCGAAGAAGAACTCGACCGCCTCCACCGGCTCGCTGCCCGCCCTCGTCCTCGCCTTCGAGGGCGAACGCCCGTACAACTACGCGGCAGCCTTCCAGGCCCCCATCGACGAGAACCCCCTGGACAAGGGCGGCGAGGGACCGGCCGGGCCGGCCGCGGTCAAGCGGCTGCTGAAGCACCACGCCTTCGTCAGCACGCGCCGCCCCGACATCGCCGCGGGCCGCGTCCTCACCTACGACCCCCAGATCGACGAGCTCCTGGGCACACTGAAATCCCCCGGCGCGGAGCCCGTCACCTCCGCCAAGGGGCTGACGGCGTGACGCACGTCCTACTCGTACGGCTCGCCGCCCCCCTGCAGTCCTGGGGGGCGGTGTCCCGCTTCGCCGCCCACCGCGACACCCACAGCCGGCCCACCAAGTCGGCGGTGATCGGCCTGTGCGCGGCGGCCCTCGGCCGGGACCGCAAGGACCCGGTGGACGACCTCGCCGGGCTCGTCTTCGGCGTGCGCGCCGACCACCCGGGGATCCCGGTACGCGACTACCACTCCGTCGGCGCGGGGAAGTACCCGCTGCGTCCGCGGGACGTCATCACCGACCACCGGCGGGCCGCAGCGGTGGCCAAGAGCATGGAGACCGCCGAAGGGCCCGACTTCGGCCACCATGAACTGGCCGGGTGGTACGGGGCGCCGAAGAAGATCGCCGCCGATCCTGTCTCCGGTGTGCTGGTCTCGGGGGAGCTCTCCCGTACGGCGCTGATCACGGAGCGCTGGTACCTGTCGGACGCGGCCTTCGTCGTGGGGCTCCAGTACGAGGACCGGGCTCTGCTGGAGGAGATCGCGTACGCCCTGGAGCACCCGAAGCAACTGCTCTGGCTCGGCCGGAAGTCCTGCCCGCCCTCCGGCACGCTGGCCGCCGGCATCCTGCCCGGCACGCTCGCCGAGGCCTTCGCGGCCAAGCGGCTGCTGCCGGGCCCGGAGGGCCCCGACACTTCTGGCCGGCGGCCTTGGGCCTGGCTCCAGGCGGCCTCGGGTGCGCGGGGGGCTTCGCAGGTCAACGACCAGCCCGTCAGCTTCGACCCGGCCCGCCGGGCCCATGCCACGCGCTGGGAGACCCGTACGCGCGTCACCATCGCTCCGAACGCCACCGAATGGGACATCATCCCTTGAACACCGCACACTCCGGGACGCGTGCCGCCACGACGGCGCGCTTCGTCGCCACCCACTCCGTCCTGTCCCTCAACGCCCGTCACCCGCTCGTCGCCAAGTCGCTGGTCGACGCCCAGGAGATGCACCGCACCGTGATGAGCGGATTCCGCGGCTGGGTCGAGGACGGCGACCCCGACGCCCGTTCCCAGATGGGCGTCCTGTCGACCTGGTCGGTGGACCTGAAGGCGGCGGCGCTCGTGCTGGTCGTGCAGTCCAGGATCCCGGGGGACTGGGCCCGGATACCACGAGCGGCCTTCACCACGGCGCCGCACATCATCACGGTGGACCGCACCTTCAAGGCGGGCGAGGTCGTGGGCTTCCGTACGGTGGTCAACCCGACCCACAGCCGGCCCCCGGCCAACCCCACGGGGGAGAAGACCCGCGGTGCGCGAACCGCGCACACCACACCGGAACACGTGAAGCGCTGGTTCGTACGCCGCCTCCAGGCCGACGGCGACCCGGCGACGGCGGAGGACGGGGTGGTCCGCATCGGAGCCACCGCCGACCCGGACAGCCTCGGCATCCGCATGCTGCCGACCCTCTCCAGCGCCCACCGCCGCAAGCCGGTCCGCATCGGCCGCGCCGAGATCCGCGGCTCCCTGACGGTCACCGACCCGGAAACCCTGGCCGCAGCCCTCTCCAACGGCCTCGGGCACGCCCGCGCGTACAGCTGCGGGCTGATTCTGACCCGTTGAGGGAGACGCCTTCCGGGGGCCGACTTTTGTCCGCGGACAAAAGTCGGCCCCCGGAAAAGGGTTGAAATGGGGCCAGAAGGCTGCTGTTGCCCCATGGGAACATCCCCGCGCACGCAGGGCCTTGACTGGGTCTGCTCGTAACGAGAGCCATCCCCGCGATCGCGGGGGGAGTACTGCGGATCAGAGGTTAACTCCCGCCGGAGCGGGAGACCAGCACGCGCCACCATGACCGAGATCCAGCCAACTCGGCGGACACGGTTCTTCGAGCGGAGTCACTTCCGCCCGTCCCGCCGCATCAGGATCGTCAGCGTCGCGCGGGCGTCGCGGCGGCGCTGGGGGTTGCGGGAGAGCACGGAGGACGCGGCCACCGTGACGACGGCGCTGGTGAAGGCGAGGCCGGTGGCCGCGGTCAGGGTGGCGGCGTCCTGGAACACGGACTGCAGGGCGGACAGCAGAACGGACATGGGGGATTCCTTCGGCTCGTGCCCGGCAGGTCCTCTGCCCGGCGTGGTTCCACAGGTATCCACCGTCCGAAGGTCTTCCGGCGATGTCCGAAGAGCTTGAGTGAATG
Organism: Streptomyces sp. GL_141; assembly: GCF_057834385.1. Taxonomy (NCBI): domain Bacteria; kingdom Bacillati; phylum Actinomycetota; class Actinomycetes; order Kitasatosporales; family Streptomycetaceae; genus Streptomyces; species Streptomyces sp. GL_141. The sequence goes on along the minus strand of NZ_JBYQMI010000002.1, from coordinate 111,658 downwards.
CATTCGCGCAGGTCAGGGAGGGGACAAAAATGGTTCCGGAGAAGTCCTCCGCCGAAGGCGGTGAGACCGGTGGCCAGGGGGCCTGCTTCTCGGCGGAGTTGGGGGCGCTCCACGCCGCCGCCGGCGGCGGCAAGACGTTCACGCTCAAAGACCTTGTGGATCTGGGTGCGCGCCATGGCTTCAAGGTGGCTGACTCGACCCTCAACACCTGGTTCACCGGGCCTTCGGTTCCCACCCGGGAGCGTCACGTCCGCTACGTGCTGAACCTGTTGATCCCCTTCCTGGAAAGCCGGGCGGCCCAGCGCGTCAAGGACCACCGGACAACGGGAACGGACACCTGGGGCGCCCGGCTCTCAGCGGCGCAGGCCATCAGGAAGGGCGGGCAGGGCGGCCGGGGCCTTCGTGTCGGCGCCGCATCGCGCGGCCGCCTGTTCGGCATGCCGTCCCAAGCCCTCCAGGACGTCCTGCCGTACGAGTTCGTCGGCCGCGACGCGGAGCTCGACGAGCTGTCGGCCTTCGCCGCGGCCCCCGACGGCGGCCCCGCGTACGGGTGGTGGCAGGCGGACGCCTGGGCGGGGAAGACCGCCCTGCTCGCCTGGTTCGCCACGCGCCGCCTCCCCGCCGGCGTCGATGCCGTGCACCACTTCATCGCCCGTCGTCTGGGCACCAACCACAGGGAAGACTTCCTCCTGGCGGTCGGCGAGCAGCTCGCTTTGGTGGCCGGACGGAAGCTACGGGCCTCGGAGCGCGGCCGGCCGGAGGCCCTGCTCTCCCTCTGCGAAGAGGCTGCGAAGGCCAGTGCCGGCCGCCACCGGCGCCTGCTGCTGATCGTCGACGGCCTCGACGAGGACGCGGACGCCGCCCCGGGCGGGATGAGCATCGCCGCGCTCCTGCCTAAGGGTCCCCCGTACGGGATGCGCGTCCTCGTGTCCGGGCGCGCCCACCCGCAGGTCCCGCAGGACGTGGCCGAAGGCCACCCGCTACGGGATCCCGCCATCGTGCGCCGTCTGACTGCATCGCCCGCCGCCCACGTCATCCGTGACACGGCCCTGCAGGAGCTGGACGCCCTGCTGGAGGACCGGCTCGTCGGCTCACCGCTCCTCGGCCTGCTCGTCGTCGCGCAAGGCGCCCTCACCGGCGCCGACATGGCCGAGCTGGCCGGGGTCAGGCCGCACGACGTGGGGAAGAGGCTCCGCAGCGTCGTCGGCCGCAACATGGCACCCACCGATACCGATGACCTCCTGCTGGGCGCAGCACCGGCTCAGGACGATGCCACCCGGCAGACGTTCGTCCTGGCACACGAGGAGCTGTACCGGGCCGCCGAGGAAGCCCTCGGCAAGAGGGAACTGGCCGAGCAGGAAGCATGCCTGCACGCCTGGGCCGACGACTACCGTGACCGGGGCTGGCCCGAAGACACCCCGAACTACCTGCTCACCGGGTACGCGCGACTCGTACGGCACGGCGCGGATGCCGACCGGCTCGCAGACCTCGTACTCGACCCGCGGCGTCAGGTACGCCTCGTCCAGCGCTCCGGACCCGACGTGGCTCTCGCCGACCTCGCCCTGGTGAGCGCGCCCGATGCCGCTGCCACGCCAACGGGCCTGGTGACCGCGGCGGGGGTGGCCATGTCGCGGGAATGGCTCCTCCCGCACACCCGGCCCCTGCCCCGATCGGTCGCGCGGACGGTCGCCCGGCTCGGTGACGTACGGCGGGCCAGGGCGCTGGCGGCCACGCCCCCACACGCGTCGGCGAAGGCGCTGCACTTCGCCGACATCGCCCGCGTGCTGGCGGTGACGGGACACAAGGAGGCCGGCGATACGGCGCGGGAAGCGGGGGAGTGGGCGCGTACGGCCCTCCGCGCGGCCGGACCCTTCGGATACGCGGGCGGCGAGACGGGATGGGGGACGGAGGCGGAGGCGGCTGCCGGCCAGGCGGCGCTCGCCCTGATGGCCACGGACCAGGTGGAAGCGGGCCTGGGCTTGCTCCGCGCCACCCGCGGATCGAGCACGACTCGGTACGAGACCTGGGCGGAGGCGGCCCGCATGCTTGCACCGGACCACGCGGAGTCCGCGGCGGCACTGCTGGACGAGCTGGAGGAGGAGGCCGCGGACCTGGCGGCCGGGGAGCCGGGGGACGGGAGTGCCGTAGCCGTTCAGATCTGGGAAACGATCGCGGCCGTGGACTCCGACCGGGCGGACCGGCTCCACGCCCGCATCCTGGAGCACGCCCGCGCGGTGTGGGAGGCGGGCCCGACGCTGGAGAACGTCTCCGTACTGGCCGGCGCGGCCTCGGCATTGGCGTGCGACCGGCCGGAGGAGGCCAGGAGCCTCACGGACCTGGCCCACCGGCACGTCGAAGCGGTGCTCCTCGCCCGCACGGAACCGCTTTCGCCGACGGACGCCTTCCACCTGGAGTTCGGCTTCCGTCACACGCTCGCCCGGCTCGCCCGGGCACTTGCCGACACCGGGATGCCCGAGGACCAGGTCGGCCGCTTTCTGGAGCCGCTGGACCAGTCCCTCCCCGGCGGGCCGGGAGACCGCTCCGAACACGCCGACGGCGCGGACGACGGCGTGGACGACGAGGGAGACGACGGGGTGGACGACGCCGAACGGCTGGCCGGCGAGGCCTTCGAGTTGGCGAAGCTCGGCAACGGCCGCGATGCGAAGAGCCGCCTGGACCAGGCCCTCGCCTTGCTGCCGACGGCAGTTCAGGGCAGCACGGGCCGCATCGCACCCCGGTGGGTCCCCGCCCTGGCGGCAGGACTCGTACGGCTCGATGCCGCAGACGACGTCGAGCCCCTGCTCGCCCCGTGGCAGGACCCGGCCGGCCGGGCACGGGCGTACGCCGCCATGTCCCTGGCCTACGCGGACCTCGACCGCATCGGTGATGCGCGGCGGTACGCGCACCGGTCGGCGGCCCAAGCCGCCGACATGCCTGCCCTCGACGGTGCCTGGGCGTACGTCGCGCAGGCCATGGCCTGCGCGGGGGAGGCGGAAGCCGCGGAAGACCTCCTCCGCCGGCACGCCGTTCCCACGGACCGCAGAAGGAAGGCGGAATGGCGGCGGGCGGACCGGCTGGCCCGCATCGCCGTGGCCGCGGGGCTCGCGGACCGCGAGCCGCAGAGGTCGGGCAAGCTGCTCCTCCCGCTCCTCGAGGACTTGTACGCCGGCATGAGGTCGCCCCAGGGGATGTTCACCCTGCTGGGCCGCTTCGCCGACCTCCTTCCGGCCGTGGCTGCGGTCGATGGCGAGCTCCCGTACGGCCCGCTCCTCCACGAGGTGAAGGACGCGGGTCTCGACTACGCGGACCGGAAGGATCCGAGGACCTGGCAGCCCGAAACGGTCCTGGTCCACGCCCTCTTGCGCATCGGCGCGGACGAGGACACCGGCCGGCAGCTGGACTGGCTGGCCCGCGACCTGGCGAACCGTGGACCCGAGCACTTCCCCACGGCCGCCCTCGCGGTGGTCCACGCGGCGCAGGGCGGCGTCGACACTGCTCGCGGGGTGGCCACGCGGCTCAGAGACCCCCTGCACCGTGCGGCCGCGCTCACCGCGGTGGCGGGCCTCCTCGCCCGCGTTCCGGTCCGCCCGCTCCCCGCGGACGACCCCGCCGCGCCACTGGACTCCTTCACCCGGACCATCGAGCACCTGGCCCTGGATGTCACGCCGGACGTACGGGCCGACGAGCAGGCGGCCAGGCGGTTCCTCCACCTGAGCCTGACCACCGCGGGCTGGTACCACGCCCTGCCGATCCTGGCCCAGGTAGAGCCCGAAGCGGTCGCCCGCGCCAGACACGTCGCAGTCGTCCACTCCCGTGCTGTGGGAGGCGTGGAGCAGGGCGGCGGCATACGCCTCTAACCCCACCCGACACGGAGGTCCGCAGCTGAGCCGAGCCCCTATCCGCAGGGGTGGGGGTGTGGTGACTCGCCCTAACGGGAGGTCATCCCCGCACAAGCAGAGAGGAAGGTGCCGGAAGGTAAGGATGCGAACACCTAAGACGGTTCGATCCCGCGACGGTCGTCGTGTGTGCGCCCGGCAGAATTGTCCCGGGCCCTACTTGTGCCGGTGGTCGTGCCTGGTGGCGGAGGCGGCACGGGTGATCCACTCGCCTCAGGAGTGTGCCCTCGGGCGGGCCGCCGCAGAGAGGCGATGCCCACCTGTGTCGAGGGCCCCGCTGAAAGGTCCTTCGTTGCTGCCGGATGCACAACCCATACCCCTGCCGCCCCCTGCCACTTCCCGGGCCAGGGCCCGGGCCGGGGGACGCCGCAGCGTCGTCCTCACCTGTGTCCTCGCGCTCCTCGCGGGCCTGGCCGCCGTCCTCACCGTCGCGTCGCCGGCCACGGCGCTGCCGAATGAGGAACGGATGGCCAGCTGGAACATGCAGCGCAAGCCGCTCAACTGGGACTACGTCAGGACCCTGGCGCGCGGCAACTCCCTCGTCGCCCTCCAAGAGGTGCCCTTCACCCGGCCGAACGGGGTATACGTGCCGCACCCGCCCGGCGGATTCACCCGGACCGGGCGCACCTGGGGCCTGGGCCCCGGCGTCGTCGAGTTCTCCGGGAACATCAACACCGGCGGGGACGCCGACGGCGTGCGCTATCTGTACCTGCGCGAGAGCGTGAACCTCCCCCTCGCCATCATGTCCGCCCGGCGGGCCGACGAGGTGCTGTCGCTCGGTCACCCCGGAACGGGCCGGGAGCCTCTTGTGGCCCGCTTCGACAGTGCGCGCCGCGCGTACGCGTCCGTCCACTCCTATGCCACGGGCGGGGGCGACGGCGCGGAACTGGTGCGCTACGTGGACGCGTACACCCGGCAGTTCGGCGGGAGAACCTGGAACTGGCACGTCCTGGGGGACTTCAACCGGTCCCCCGAATCCCTCCGGCAGGCCCTGCCGCCGGAGGGGTTCACCGTGGTCAGCCAGAACGAGCAGACCCAGACGCCGGGCGGCGGCATCCTCGACTACATGGTCACCTCCTTGGCGCAGCACACGTACGTGCCGGCCCGTGGGCTGCGGGGGATCAGCGACCAGAGCGACCACTGGGCGGTGACCTTCGCCCCTCCGGGAGCGGACGGCACCAACGAAGGCTTCACCTACCGGATCACCGCGGAGGACGACGGGTTGCGGGAGGCCATTAGCGCACCGCCTGCCGGCAGCGGCCGGGACCGGCCCTTCTCGGCGACCCTGGCGCACGACATGAACCAGATCTGGCAGGCGCAGAGGCCCACCTACCACGAGGACGGCGAGCGGTACTGGCAGCTCAGGAACCTGGCCTCCCCCGCCGGGAGCCCCAAGTGCCTGTCCTGGGAGGAGCAGTACGGCATGGTGCTGGTGCGGGACTGCGAGGCCGAGCCCACCATCAGTCAGCTGTGGCGCCACGACGGTGATCTCCTGCTCAACGTGCAGGGCAGGGCACTCTCCGACTCCGGCCACTTCCACCACCTGGGAGTGATATCGATGCCGACCGGCCCGGACAGCACCATCTCCTGGACGATGGAGCCGGTGGACATGCGGTACTGGGACAACTCCGGTTTTCCCTTCGTCGGCGACGCCCACCCGCTGTTCCTGGTCAACCAGACCACCTATCACTCCATCCGCGACGACGCCGCCACGGACGTGGTCGTGGAGGGGCACCTGCGGGATCACTTGGCGGGCCCCGCGGACGAGCAGTGGATCATCAGGCCTTCCGGTGTCGCGGGCGGCATGCAGGTGGTGAACCGGCAGACCGCCGAATGCCTCACGGCGATGTCCCAGGTGTGGCCGGGTCCGGTCGTGGTGCGCACGATGCCGTGTGCGAGCACGGAGATCCGGCAGGCGTGGGAGTACGTCAACGGCCGGATCGCCAACCTGGTCGGGCGGGTGCTGGGGCATGCCCCCAACACCACGGATCCCACCCACGCGCCGCTGACCACCTCCCTCGACAACACCACCCGGTTCACCCTGATCCACGCCGGCGAGGGCGTGCCCGGTAGCAGCAGGCTGTCGGTCATGCCGCTGGGCGACTCGATCACGCTCGGTGTGGGGAGCAGCGCCCGGACGGGCTACCGGCCCGCCCTGGCGAAGATGCTCGCGGCGGACGCTCCGGACGTGCAGTTCGTCGGTTCGATGCAGGACGCGGACGGCACCCGGCACGAGGGTCACTCCGGTTGGCGCATCGACCAGATCTCGGCGAACATCGAGCACTGGATGGAGCAGGGCAAGCCCAACCTGGTGCTCCTGCACATCGGCACCAACGACATGAACCGTGACTACGAGGTGGCCACCGCGCCCCAGCGTCTGGGCCGGCTCATCGACCAGATCCACGGCTCTTCGCCCAACACGGCGATCGTGGTGGCCTCCCTGGTGCCGGCTGCCGACAGAACGGTGCAGGCCCGGGTGGACGCCTACAACCGGGCCATCCCCGGGATCGTCGCCGACCGGGTGGGGCGCGGTTACCGCATCACCCAGATCAGCATGGACACCCTGACGGCCGCAGACCTCGACGACACTCTCCACCCGAACAACAACGGCTACCTGAAGATGGCCGCCGCCTTCCACGGCGGAGTCGTCACCGCCGCCCAGAACAAGTGGATCGACGAGACCGTCACCGTCAAGCCCGCCCCGCCGGGCACCGGCGGGGCCGCCGCAGCCGGCGACTACCGGGTGGACGTCAACGGCGACGGCCGCTCGGACTACCTGGTGGTGGAGGGCAACGGCGCCGTGCGCGCCTGGACCAACGCCACCGGCGCGGAAGGCAAGGTCAAGTGGTCCGACCAGGGCGTCATCGCCTCCGGCTCCGCCCAGTGGACCGGTGACCAGGTGCGCTTCGCCGACGTGGGCGGCGACGCCCGCGCCGACTACCTCGTACTGAGCCAGAACGGCGCGGTGCGGGCGTTCCTCAACGAGGGCGGCGACGGCAAGGGCGGCTGGAAGGACATCGGCACCATCGCCACCGGGTCCACCTCGTGGAGCGCCACCCAGGTGCGCTTCGCCGACGTCGGCGGCGACACCCGGGCCGACTACCTCGTCCTGGACGCCAACGGTGCGGTGCGGGCCCTGCTCAACACCACGGCCGCCGACGGCAAGATCAAGTGGTCCGATCAGGGCGTCATCGCCACCGGCTCGGCCCGCTGGACCGCCGAGGACATCCGGTTCGCCGACATCGGCGGCGACGGCCGCGCCGATTACCTCGTGGTCGAGGACAACGGCGCCGTCCAGGCGTACGTGAACACCACGGCCGCCGACGGCAAGATCAAGTGGTCCGATCAGGGCGTCATCGCCACCGGCTCCACCGGCTGGTCGGGTGCCCAGGTCCGTTTCGGTGACGTCAGCGGCGACGGTCGGGCCGACTACCTCGTCCTGGCGGACAACGGCGCCCTGACCGCGTACGAGAACGCCATCGGCACCGGAACCACCATCGAGTGGAAGAGCCTCGGAGTCGTCGCGACGGGAACCGGCAGTCCCGGCAGCCGCGTCCGCATCTGAAGGGCCGGCAGGATGAGCGGGGCATCACCGTCCGTGGCGCGAAAGGCTCCGCGGACGGCGGCTGCTCGTCCTGCCGACGGTGCATCACCGTTCACCCGATACCAGGGCAACACGGTTAAAGAAGGGTGGATCAGGTGGTTTCACCGGCAGAAGGTGCCTCTTGCATACTTCTGCCGGATGGTTCCGCCGTTCCGGCCGGACCGCACTGACCAGGGGATTCACGGGCATGGGCACCGGGACAGCGGCCACCGGCGGATTCGGTGAGCGCCTGCACGACCTGCGCACGGGCGCCGGGCTCAGCCAGGAGGAGCTGGCCAGCACCGCCGGCGTGAGCGTACGGGCGCTGTCGAACATGGAACGCGGCCGGTCCCGCGGGCCGCAACGCCGCACCGTGCAGGCTCTGGCCGAGGCACTGCGCCTGGACGCCGCCGGCACTGCGGAACTGGAACGGGCCGCGAGCCTGGGCCGCCCCCGCCCCAGTTCGGCGGCCGGGCGGAGTACGGGGCCGGACGTGAAGCCGTCCCCGCACCACACGCTCGCGCTGCCCCGCGACCTGTACGACTTCACCGCCCGCGGCCCCGCCCTGGCCCGGCTGCTGGCGCTGGCCGAGGACCCTTCTCCTGCCCGACCGCCGGTAGCCGTCGTCTGCGGTCAGCCCGGTCTGGGCAAGACCGCCTTCGCCGTGCACGCCGCCCACGCCCTCGCGCCGTCCTTCCCCGATGGGCAGTTCGCCGTCGACCTGAGCGGCATGGACCCGCAGCCGACCCTCCCGCGTGACGCCCTCGCCCGGCTGCTGCGCGCTCTCGGAGTGGCCGACAGCGCCGTACCGGCCGACACCGACGACCGGTCCGGTCTGCTCCGCTCCATACTCCGTGACCGGCGGGTCCTGCTCCTCCTGGACAACGCGGCGGACGAGGACCAGGTTCGCCCGCTGCTGCCCGGAGACGGCTCCTCGCTCACCCTCGTCACCAGCCGCCACACCCTCGCAGGCCTCGAAGACGTCCACCACACCGAACTGGCACTGCTGCGCCGCGAGGAAGCCGTCGAACTGCTCACCCGCATCATCGGCCCCGAACGGGTCACGCAGGAGAGCCAGGCGGCCCGCGACCTCGCGGAGCTGTGCGGGTACCTCCCCCTGGCCGTACGCATCGTCGGCCAGCGCCTCGCCTCCAGGCCCGGCGAGCGCCTCGCCAAACTCGTCACGCAACTCGCCGAACAGGAAAGCCGCCTGGACACGCTGCGCGCCGGTTCCCTCGAGGTCCGGACCGCCTTCGCCCTGTCCTACCGGCAACTGAGCCCCCGGGCCCGCACCGTCTTCCGCCGCGCCTCACTCGCCGACGGCCCCGACTTCAGCCCCGAGACGGCGGCCCTGCTCGCCGGTCTGCCGGTCCGTCAGGCCGCGCGATGCGCGCAGGACCTCACCGACGCCGGGCTGCTCCAACCGCACCCCAACGCCGACCGGTACCGCTTCCACGACCTCCTCGCGCTGTTCGCCGCCGAACAGCTGGCCGAGGAGGACCAGCCCGCGGACGTCTTCGCGGCCCGGGACCGGGCCGACCGATGGACCCTTCGCCGGGCAACCGCCGCCGCCCTGCGCTTCGACGTCGATCACCAGGGCTCGCCCGACAGCGACCTGGACCCGGACCCGGCCACTGCGCCCGTCGACAACGAGCGGGCCCAGGTCTGGCTGGAGGCCGAGCGGGCCCAGTGGCTCGCGGCCCTTGAGCGGGCGCAGGCGGCCGGCCGCCACCAGGAGGTCATCGACGCCGCCGAGGCGATGCACTGGTTCTCCGACCGCACCCTGCACTGGGAGCTGTGGACGGACGTTTTCGGGCGGGCCGTCGAATCCGCCCGCGCCCTGGGCAGCAGGCGCGACGAGGCCGTCCACCTGAACTACCTCGCCTGGGCCTACAACCAATGCGTCCACGACCACACCGCCGCGCTGACGACCGCACGAGCCGCTCTGGGCGTGGCGCGCGAGGTGGGCGACCAGCTCCAAGTGGGCTGGGCGCTGGGCTACGAGGCCGGAGCGCTCCACCGCCTCGGTCGCACCGAGGAATCCATCGCCCGGCTCCGTGAATCGGCCTCCCACCTTGCCGACCTGACCGATGCACCCGGACGCCTCGCCGAACTCACCATTCTGAACGGGCTGGGACATCAACTGGTCCAGGGCGGCCGCGCAGACGAGGCCCTGACCATCCACCGCCGCAGCGAAACCATCTGCCTCGTCGGCATACCGGGCGCGCCCCGCGAACTGATCGGCCTCTACCTGGCCTCGGCCCGCCAGCACATCGGCAACACGCTGGCGGCCCTGCAGCGGTGGAGCGAGGCGGAGGCCCCCCTGCGCTACGCACTGGCCCACTTCGAGGCGGCACGGATGCCCGCCTGGAGCGAACCCTGCCGGCTCGACCTGGGTCTCGTCCTGCGCCACCTCGCCCGCCACGACGAGGCGCACGAGACGCTGACGGCCGCCCACGACGCCCTGGTCCGCCTGAACAGCCCCCGCCAGATCCAAGCCGCCACCGCACTGGAGGCCCTCCACGGGCCCACCACGTAGGCTCCCGCCCCCGGCACGATCGTTGTCGATGGTGGGGGAGATGAGGGGCGCCCGGCAGAGTCGATGGGCGGGCGGTGCCGTGCCCCTGCCCCACGTGGGGAAAGCGGTTCCCCTGGCGAGGGCGGTTATGAGCCGGTGAGGCGGTCCCGCTCCTTTCGGCGTTTGCTACGGTCGAACAAATGACCATGCGATCGCACTCCCGGACGGAGGGGACACCGTGAATGCAGCTTCTGATGCTGCGGGTTCGGGCGGTGCGGCCGGCGCCGCCGCGGCGGATCTCGCCGTCCAGGGCGACAAGCTCAAGACGCTCGCGGGCGACCTCGACACGATGCAGGAAGTCCTGAAGAAGCAGCTCCTGCGCATGGACGAGATCGTGGACGGCATCGAAGCCGGCTGGCGCGGACCGGCCTCGGAGGCGTACCGGGCCAAGCACCGGGCCGCTGCCGAGGACGCCGCCCGCATCCGGCAGACCATGAAGCTCCTGGCCAGTGCGGTTCGCATGAGCAAGGGCGGGTTCACGGCGCAGGAGCTCGAGATCCTGGACGGTTTCAGGCGCGTCCGGTCCGAGGCGGACATCCAGGCGGAGACCGACGAGCTCTCCACGCCCGGCGCGTTGCCCGCGCCGCAGACAGGACCGGGCAGCCGCCTGGACGCCCTGTAGGACAGGGCCACAGCCACCACACCCGGGGGGACTCATGTCGTCGAGCGACGACTGTATATCGGTCGACTTCGCGACGCTCCAGCGCGCGGCCGGGGACCTCGAGGAGATCCTCAAGACGCTCAACGAACAGCTCGACGCGCTCTACCGGCGCGTCGAGAAGGCCGTTCTGACCTGGGACGGTGAGGCCCGGCAGGCCTTCATCGACCAGCTCGACATCTGGGACCGCTCCGCTCAGGACCTTGCAGCCACCCAGGCCTGGCTGCACGACATCGTCGTCAACGGGCACCTCACCTACGCCTCCGCCCACCGGGCCGTACTGCGCGGCTGGGGAGCCGCCTGATGGCCACCCCTCCCTCTCCCTCCGCCAACGGGGGCTTCGACGTCCAGCCAGTACACGTCCACCACGCGGCCGACCTGGTGAAAGGGGCCCAGTTCGCGCATGCCGAGCGGGCGGCCGTCCTCGTAGACGTCCTGAACAAGTACAACCAGTCCGCCGGGACCGGCCGGGGCGCGGACGCGTTCGCGGACGCCTACGCGGAACTAGCCGCGAAGTTCCTCGAAGCGTGGGGTCGCAGCGTGGTCAGCGCCGGCGGCGCGGCCGTCGGCCTCAACCACACCGCCAACCACTACGTACTCGCCGAATGGGAAGCCGGCGGCCGCAAGGGGGCGACGCCGGCCCACAAGCCCGAGCCGGTGGTCATCAACAAGCCGCCGCGCTACGGACCCGTCAACCCCGTCAAATGGACGGGCACCGGCGAGGACGTCGACTCCTGGTGGATCTCCGGCGTCCTGGGCGAGTTCCCCGACCTCCTCGCGGACGTCATCCGGCCCGCCATCGAACACGGCCTGCGCCTCGGCAAGGTCCACGAGATCACCCCGCGCGTCAAGGTGGACGAGGTCCGGGACATGGCCAAGGCCTGGCGGACGCTCGCGTCGGAGGCCGTGAAGGCTTCGGACGAGTTCAACGACGCCATCTCCGGGATCACCAACCCGAGGGACAGGGGCGACTGGCAGGCGGCGATGCGGACCTTCGGGCAGACCATCTGGGGCACCACGGCGTGGGGCCGGCAACTGGACTCGACCGGGGAACGGAGCCAGACGGGCCGCCAATGGCGGACCACGAAGGACCTCCCGCCGTCGGGACGGCGCCCCATCATCGACGTCCTGAAGGAGACGGCGGACGAGGTCGCGGGCGTCCTGGAGCACCTCTGCGACGTCGGGGAGAAGACCGGCAAGTTCACCAGCCAAGCCGGCATCAACGCGGCCAAAGCCACGGCCTCCGACCTCACCGACCTGAGCGTGATGAACCTGACCAAGCTTGCGGTCGGAGGAATCGTCGGCCGGATCGTGCTCATGTTCCGCAGCCACATGGACAAGCAGGGCTGCAACGCTGTCGTCGAGACCTACCACCAGGAATTCACCGACGCGGGAGTCAAGCTCAAGGCCCTCCTTCCCGAGCTCGACATCGCGGTCCGAAGCGCCCCGACCTACCAGGCGGAGATAGCCCGCGCCCAGGGCTTCGGAGCGCGCTCCCTCAACGAGTTCAAGAAAGAACACCGGTGGCAGATCGGCGGGGAGAGCCCTTCCCCGTACATGTACTCGCTGGACCTGGCGACGAACGAGGGGCTGAACGGCGCCCACACCATCGACAAGCACGTCGGTAAGACCGACGAGCAGCTGCTGCAGCGGATCCGGGACGAGCAGCGCGCAAACGGAAACTTCAACATCCTGTCCGCCTCGTCCTTCTCCGATCTGGAATCGGCGCAGAAATACACTCAGTACTGCATCCGACAGAACACTTCCAAGATCCAGGACTGGCTGGAGAATCCGCCGCCGGACCCGCCCACCCAGGCGTTCTTCGTGTCCAAGGTCCCTGCCGAGGGCCCGCTCACGGCAAACGCCACGACCGGCCGCACCGTCGCGGTCGGCTCCGACGGCAGCACGATCGGAGACGCCCAGGATGCGTACGGAGTGAGGACGCGCCTGAAGTACGACCCCAACCTCAACCCGCCGTTCGTCGTCCTCACATCGACGCCCGAGTAGTGGAACGGATCATGGAACCCCTCACCTCGGAAACCTGGGCGGACGCGCTCGACCTGTACGCGTCGAGCTACACCTTCGTCGCCGTCGGACCCCGCCTCCACACGGAGTGGTGGTTCGACTTCGCCTCGATCGTCCGCCTCGAGGCCCACGACCCGCGCGGGTGGCGGTCGATCGACCCTGACGAGGAGGAGTTCGACCTCCGGGTGGATCCGATCTACCCGTGGCTGCAGCCCCCCGCCACCGCCCAACAGGCCGAGGGTTTCCAAGGACGGGTGAAGGAACTTCCCCGGTCCTCGGTACGGTCACTGGTCGTGCTGCTCGGCATCCTCGGCATGGACGTGGCGAAGGCGCCGAACTGGGAACAACGCCGACCCGGGATGGAGCACCGGGCCGATGTGATCCTGTCGCGCTTCCCGAACGGCACGCGCTTCTATTCGAATCTCGGCTGGAAGGGTGACCATCCGGATTTCTACGAGCAGCCCGTGACGGGGATGGACTCCTTCAGCCAGTACGGCTGGGATGCGGGGCTCATCGCCGTGAACGACGACGAAGTCGGCGTGTTCTGGGCCTTTGAGCCCATCTGATCCGGGCGGAGCGGAAGCTGATGAGGCAAGAAGCGACCAGGGAAGGATGGTCCGACGCGCTCAAGCTGTACGAGTGGCTCTGCACGTTCGTTGCCGTCTCTCCACGTGAGCACGACGAATGGTGGCTCGACGTGGGGGCGATCATGCGTCTGGAGACGCGCGATCCCCGGGGTTGGGAGTCCATCGACCCCTACGAGGGCGAGGATGAGCGGCGGGAAGACCCGCTGTTCCCGTGGTTGGAGACGCCGTCGACCCTTGCTGATGCCGAACGCTTCCGCCCAAGGGTGAGGGAGCTTCCCCGGTCCTCGGTGAGCTCGTTGGTCGTCCTGCTCGGAGTCCTTGGCCTTGATATCGGCAAGACCCCGCGCTGGGAGGAACGGCAGACCGCAGATGGAGCGCCGGGCCGACGTGCTTCTTCCGCGGTTCCCGGACGGCACCCGCTTCTACTCCAACGTCGTCTGGAAGGCGACCGGCCCGATTTCTACGAGCAGGGGGTCCGGGGTCTTGACCCTTTCAGCCACTACGGCTGGGACGCCGGGCTGATCATGGTGAACGACGAGGAAGTCGCCGTGATCTGGAACTTCCTGTCCATCTGACCTGCCCCCGACCTCGCCGACCGGAAGGACGAGTGCTCAGTGCTCACCAGATCCGCCACCTACCCCGACCGGGAAACCGCCCAGTGGGCTACCCAGCAGGTCGTCACCCGCAACGAGCAGGCCGTCCACCGCTGGCTCGCCCAGAACACCCGCCCCCGCCTGACCATCGAAGCCGCGTGGCCCTCGCGTGAGGAACCCGTCGGCCGCGTCCTGCTCCAGGCCATGGCCCTCGCCGGCCGCGGTGCCGTGGACGTACGGGCAGCACGGGTGGTGCTCCGTCGGGATCCCACGAGCCCGCTGGGCTTCGCCGTGCACGCCACCTTTCCGGTCTACCTGTAGAGGCACTGCCACCCATGTCCATGAAGCCCCTGGAGTTCGACCGCCGTTACGGCGAGCTCGACCAGGTGATCAGCGCGTACGCCGGCCTGACGGCTGACGACACTGCCGAGCGGCCCGGGCGGGCCCTCAACGCCTACCTGCGCCACACCTGGCACACCCGCCCCTGGGCCCTGTCGGTGGCCGAGCAGCAGCTACGCACCTACGCCCAGAACCCGCCCGGCCGACTGCGACAGCGTCTCGGCGAGTTCTACCCAGTACCCGACATCGGCCTGCCCGAGAACGAAATCCAGCAGTGGCTGCTGCTGGCCGCCGACCACATCAAGCGCAGCGTCGAGGAGGGCCTGGTCCCACCCCCGTCCGCGGTACCCGAAACGCACTGGGAGTGGCACGCGCGCTTCCCCGAGCTCGGCCAGTTCCTGGGCGGCTGGTTCTCGCAGGACATGCCCGAGGACCTCGAGGACCACGAGGCCGCGGTCCTCGACTACGCGGCTTCGGCCGCCCCGACCGTCGTGGCGCGACTGGTAGGTGAGGTGCGCGAGCTGCTCGCCCTCGGCCTGGAGGAGGCCGACTACGCGGTCGGCGTCGCCGAGCTGGGCATGGAGATCGACCCGCCGGCCCCTTACACGGCGGGCGCTTGGCTAGCCGTGGTGGCCGATCGTCTGTCGGGGCCCCGGGCGGAGTACACGTGATTCTGCCCGGGTGACATCCCGTCGCCCGCGGCGGGGCGGGGCGGCCGGCTGCACGAACCTAACGGCGCAGTTGCAGAGCGGTGACTGGATTTCGGTGTGGGTGGCTAGCGAGCTCCCTGCCAGGGGGACCGCTGGCTTCCCACACACCGACGCCAGCGGCAGGACTTCGCAGGAGTGGCGGCCGCGCTCACCGCGAACGACCCCGCACGCATTTGGACCCCTTTACCCGCAGCATCGAGTACCTGGCCCCTGGACGTCACGCCTGATGGACGGGCCAACGAGCGGGGGCCACCGGGGTCCTCCACCCGAGCCTGCCACCGCGGGTTGGTCCCACGTGCCGGTCCTGGCCCCGGTCGAGCCCGGGCAGCCGGTAGCCCGTCCTTGTACGCCGCGCGGTCTTCGCCCGTGACCTGCGACATCACAAGATCCCCGACGGGCCGAATTGCGTGACAGTCGACAGCCCCAGATCCTCCGTCACGGGCAGGCACTCGGTGAGCAGGTCGACGACGTCGCGCCAGGCTCGCTGCGCGTGATGTGGGTGGTAGCCGACTCCGGGGACCGTGGGGTGGTCGACCGGCGGGTGGTGGAAGGCGTGCAAGGCGCCGCCGTAGACCGTGAGGCGCCAGTCGACGCCCGCGGCCTGCATCTCGGCGGTGAACGCGTTTCGTTGCGCGGGGGGCATGATCGGGTCTTCCGACCCGACCCCGGCCCATACCGGGCAGCGAATGCGCGCCGCCTCGCCCGGTCGGCCTGTGGTGGTTGCGTTGACGGTTCCGATCGCGCGCAGGCCGACGCCGTCGCGCCCGAGTTCCAGCGCGATGGCGCCCCCGGTGCCGTAGCCGATGGCGGCGATCCGGTCGGGGTCGGTCCGGGGCTCGGTGCGCAGCATGTCGAGCGCAGCATGGCCGATGTCCCGCATCCGGTCGGGATCAGCGAGTAGGGGCAGGCAGCGGGCCAGCATCTCCTCGGGGTCGCCCAGGTAGCGCCCGCCGTGAAGGTCGAAGGCCAGCGCTACGTATCCCAGTTCTGCGAGGGCATCGGCCCGACGGCGTTCGACGTCGCTGAGGCCCATGCCCTCGGGTCCGAGCAGCACCGCGGGCCGGCGGTCGACACCGGCCGGGAGCGCGAGGTGACCGATCATCGTCAGACCGTCGGCCGGGTACTCGACCGTGCGCGTCGTAATCGTCGTCATGGGACTGGACGGTAGTGATCCTCGAGCCGGGCCCGGCTGCTCTTCTGCCGCTGGCAGAACAGCGCGAGTACCTCTGAAATACGGCGAGGGCTTACGAGAACGGTCACGAACCCCGTTCCCGCCGGTCATCTCAGAGGACGACTGCCCGAGCTGCTGGGGTGCGTCCCCGGCCGGACGCCGGTTCGTCCGGCCTTCGGCGTTCCGCCTGGTCAACAGGGGCGGCCGTGACGGGCCTGTCCGCGGCTGACCGTACAGTGTGACGCCCATGTGGACGTCCACATGGGCGACATCGCTTTGGGGGGAACAAAGTGCTCAACTCCGCGCGTTCGCGCGCAAGCTCCAGATCCGCGAGACGGCTGCTGATACCCGCTCTGCTGGCGGCCCTGCTGGCACCCGCCATCCCGGCCGGGAACGCGTTCGCCGCGACCCCGTCGGTCACCGCTCCCACGAGCGCGGCACCCGCACCCATACCCGCACCTGCAACCCCACGCGCCTCGCAGGCCGAACCGGTGCAGCAGCGTCCGGCGAGCCCGGTCCGCGCGGACAAGGCCGCCGAGCAGGGGCCGGCCGCGGCAGGTGCTGCCGCTGAACCCTGCACGCCGCTTGCTCTCGCACCCTTCGGGGATCCAGGTAGCGCGGTCGGCAAGGCGACGATCGCGGCTCAGAGCAGTGCCTGTTTCACGGTCGTCGTGACGAAGCCAGGACTGCACCGGCTCGTTCTGTCCGAACAGCAAGCCGTCCCTTCGCTCACTTCAGGCGGGGAGCCGGTCGGCTGCGGGGACCCCTGGAATGCCACCTGGTGCGAGCTCGGGGCCGGAACGTACACGCTGTCGGTCTACAACAGCAGCACTGCCACCTTCACGAACCGGGTCACCGTGGTCCCGCTCATGGCCGCCGATTCCGCGTGTCCGGCAGTCGCCGGCACCCGTTACGACTCCGCCCCGACCACGGGACGCGCCGCGGACAACCTGCGCATCCTCTGCTACACGTTCGACGCCACCGCCGGTGATCGGATCACCTCCGATCTCCGGCCGACCGCGGGGTACGGAGAATTCTGGCACTGGATCACGGACGGCAGCGGCAAGCGCATCTGTGCGAGCGCTGAATGCGTCCTGCCCGCAGGGGCGGGCGGCTACCGCATCCTCGCCGAGGTCCGCCGCGGAGACTTTCCTGTCGCTTACGCCCTGAAGGTCAGGCGTCTGTCGAACCCCGAGGGCTGCGTGCCCGTCACCGCGACCACGTACGGCTCCGCGCCCGTGCAGGCCGCCCCGCAGACCGGCTGCAGGACGTTCACCCCGGCCGCGACCGGCCCCTACGAAATCGTCGGCATCGACGCTCAGGGCGGGGCCTCCAACATCGAGGTGTACGCACCGGACGGCTCCGCCGTCTGCGTGAACGGTGAGATCTGCCCGCTCGCCGCCGGCACCCCGTACACGCTGCTCACCGACGTCGCCGTACGCATCCTGTCCCGTACGTCGACGGAGGGCTGTCAGAGCGGGGTCACCCTCGCGCGCGATTACAAGGGCACGTTCACCGTCCCCGGTGAGGTCGACTGTCTGCACCTGCCGCTGCCCCGAGGTGCCCACGTCGCCGTCCTGTCCGACGGCGTCGCAGGAATCACCGTCGTCGACGCCAAGGGGGCGACCTTCTGCGCGGACGGGCTGGAGGACGGCACGTGCGTCCTGGGCGGTACCGCCCCGTACCGTGCCCTCGTCTCCAAGAGCGACCCGTACGGCAAGGACGCCGTCTACCGTCTCGTCGTGCACCGCACCGACGCGCCGAGTGCCTGCCGCACCTTCCTGCCTGGCGACTTCACCGGGAAGCCGGCCCGGATGAGTGTGAAGACCAGCACGGAGGTCTTCACCGGCTGCCTGAGCATTGCGGCCAACGACCACTCCGCCCGCGAGCTCTTCCAGATCCAGCGGGTCTCGGGCGACTCGGACGCCCGAGCCACCGTCCTCGACGAAAAGGGCAAGCTGGTCTGTTCCATCAGCGTGTCCTACGGCTCCTTCTCCACCTGCGACCTGACGGCCAACGCCGCGCACACCGTCCTCGTTCGGGGCCGGAACGCGCCGGCCGAGTTCGCCTTGACCCGCCTCGATGTCACCGCCACCGCACGCGGCTGCGTCCAGACCGCGACCACAGCGGTAGGCGGCCCGTCCACCGGAGGCGTACCGGCCAAGCCCGGCACGTTCCTGTGCCACCAGGTGAGCACGGCCGACGCTGCGGACACCCTGCACCTGAACGCCCGTGACGCGCAGGGCTCCGCCCGGCTCCTGGTGTACGGGGCGAACGGCGCCGTCGCCTGCGACTACTTCACCGCGGGCTGCGCCGCCACCGGCTCCGCCCGCTACCAGGTCCTCGTCCAGGTCCCGGAGGGCAAGACCGCGGCACCCGCCTACCGGCTGGACGCACTGCGCATCGCCACGGCGGCCGGGCCCGCCCCCGAGTGCATCAAGGTCCCGAACGTCAGCTACGGGTTCGGGCCGCTGACCGCCACCCTCAGCGAGCAGAAGACGGCGATCTGCGCCGTGCTCCCGACGGCAACGGGCGACAGGTTCGACCTGCGGTTCACGCCGGCCGGGACCTTCGAGCAGACGCCGACACCCTGGATGTACGACCGGTCGACCCTGAAGAACGGTTGCTGGGGGTCTTACAGCAGTGAGGGACAGACCTACGACTGCTCCGCTCCGAGCGGCTACCCGAAGGCCTACCGGCCGACCACCCTCGTGATCGGTCTGCCGGAGAAGCCCGCACAGGCCTCCACGGCGGTACGGGTCGAGGCGACGTGCTCCGACGTCGTCTGCGGCCCCCAAGGGCGGACCGTCGGTACCGTGGGTCCGTCCACGGTCGGACAGGGCAAGGTCGTCATGACCGTCACGGGTACCGCACTGCGCGAGGACACCGCGGTCGAGGTGCGCAACGGAAGCTTCAAGGCCCGCTCGACGGCCCTCGCGCTCACTCCGGACCGGCGCCGCCTGACGGTCGTCCTGGACCTCACCAACGCCCCGCTCGGTCCGCTGTCCGTGAGCGTGTTCGCGTTCGGCGCGGAGTACTCCAAGGGCTCGGTCACCGTCGTCGCTCCGATCCGTTCCACCGCCGCCCCCACCGTCACCGGCACCGCGGTCGTCGGTGGCACGGTGGCGGCAACGGCCGGCACCTGGTCGCCGGTCGCCGACTCCTACGCCTACCAGTGGCTGGCGGACGGGAAAGCGATCGCGGGTGCCACGACAGCCGCGTACACGCTGCCGGCGGCGCTCCAGGGCAAGCAGCTCACAGTGGTCGTGATCGCCCGCAAGGCCGGGCACCCGCCGGCGAAGGCCACCAGCGCGGCCGTGCTGGTCAAGGGAGCCGCCCCCAAGGCGACGAAGGCCCCGGCCATCACGGGAACGGCCAAGGTCGGCAGTGTGCTCACCGCGAGCCGCGGAACGTGGACCCCGGCACCGACCTCGTACGCCTACCGGTGGTACGCGGACGGGAAGCTGATCACCGGTGCGACCGGGACCACGTTCACCTTGACCGGTGACCAGCTCGGGAAGCGGATCACCCTGAGGGTGACGGCCTACCGGACCGGTCACCTGTCCGGCACCGCGACGAGCCTCGCCACGGGGGCGGTCGCAGGCTGACTCGCCCGCTCGCTCGACGGAAAGCCCCTGGGGCGGCCTGATGGCCGAACCGGGGGCTTTCCGTCGAGACATTCTCAGGCCGCCACCCCCGCGGCCCGGATGGAGCGCGGAGCTCGGCCGCCGTTCTACGCTCGCCGGCCTGCGCCGAGAGGGAGGAGATGCGTGATGACCGGGATCGCGACACCACCGGAGGCGGCCCCGCCGGACAAGTCGGTTCCCCCTCCCGCCCTCCCGCCCTCCCGCCCTCCCGGGCGGAGGCCGCGGTCTACCGCGACGACGTGGCCTCACCGAAGCAGAGCAGGCGTCCGCTGCTGGGTTAGGCGGCTGCGGTGAACCAGGCCAGCGGGCGCTTCAGGACAAGGGTCTCCGCCGGGTCGGCCTCGGCGGCCAGGGCCGCGCGCAGGGCGCCCTCGGCGCAGGTGTGTCCGACCGTCCTGTCATTCAAATAACAGCAAACAGCCAAACCCGCAGGTTCCCCCTGGCCGAGGTGAGGCAGCGCGTGCCCCGAAGGCATGAGGACCGCACTGTCCATATCGGGACGGCACGTCCGAGTCGGTTCGACACGAGCCGAAACGATGGGCCAGCTGGAGGACCGGGCGGCGTGATCGCTAGCTACTTACTGTTATTTAAGTGCCACGGCGGTCGGACAGACCTTACGGTGGAAGCTTGCCGGCCCATCGAAGGAAGTCTGCCCGTGACCGACCCCCATCTCCCTCCCCCCGACGTCCGCTGGGATCCGTACGTCTCCGGCAACCGCGTACCCACTGTCGACGCGAGCGTGCACTACATGCGACTGCTGGGCGAGCACTGCCCGCCACTCGCCGTATACGGCAGCATGCACCCGGCCGTGCCCTTCGCCGCCCACCTGACCCCGTCGGACCCCAGCTTCGACAGCACCCTGTGGGTCCGCTCGGGCATCACCGACCGCTTCCGGGACTCCAAGAACGACCACGACCTGCACGTCGCCGTCGCAGGACCCGGCGCCGAGGCCGACACCCCCCGCTGGACGGACATCGTCCAAACCACCTCTGCCGCATTCGCCACCGCCGCCCCCATGGACCACCACTGGACCGCCGTGCTCGGCCCCGTACCTGAGCAGGGCGCACACGCCAGGCACGGTGGCGGCCTGCTCTGGTCCGACCATCTGTCCGAACCGGCCCACGTAGGACCGCTGGAGCTCGCCTCGCTCAACTCCTACGTCGTCCAGACCCACTCCCACCCACACGACCGCTCCGTGCCCTACCCCGTCGGCTTCTGGCCGCTGCGCATCAACGGCACCGCCGTCACCTACACGACAGCAGGCGCCCTCCAGGCCGCCGCCATCGACCTCGACCTGCTGTGCCAGCTGCTCTCCCTGGCCACGGAGCGCCGCTGGGAGCACTGGCTCCACCCCGTCCTCGGCACCGCCGAAGAGCTCGATCAGGAAGTCGCCCGATGGATCGAGGACATGGCCCGGTGGCCGCAGCTACCCGGACTACCCGAACCCGCCACCACAGATCTCCAGCTCGACAGCTGGCTGACCAGCACCTGGGACAGGCTGCGCCAGGACTTCACCACACCCGAAGCCCAGGCCGAAGCCGAAGCACTGACCGCCTTCGACTCGGCGTTGGGACACCGCACTGAAGGGCGCGTCTCGGACGCCGGAGCCCGCTACATGGTCATCATCGAGAGCTTCCGAGCCGACCTGCCCGAACAGAACCAGGTACCGCAGCGGAGCAAGAGCGGGAAAGCGAGGAAGGGCAGCAGCGACACCAAGCGCCGCACCGAGGACGGACTCCGGTACAGCGCCGTCAAACTCTTCGACAAGCCCGCGGCCGAGCTCACCCAGGCCGAGATGACCATCGCGGACGAGATCGCCATGACCGGCCGGCGCGGCGGCACCGTGCACCACGCCATGCGCTTCGGCAGCGACCAGCGCCGCAACCTGCCCGGCCTCATGGCCTCCATCGACAACGACCCGGCCACCACGTACGAAGCACGCGTCCACAACCTTCACCAGTTGTGCCGCGCCCTCCTGCTGGACCGCTTTGCCGGCGCTCCCGTCGACGGCCGCCCGATCCTCGAACTCCACCAGCACCTCAAGGAGGGCGTGCTGGTCATGCTCTCGTAGCAGCCCCGTCACCCCTGCCGAACGAAAAGCCCCCAAGGAATGCCATGCCCGGAACCAACCCTTCTCCTCAGGCTCCAGGAGCCGCAGGAGCAGTGCCTGCGCGCAGCGCCTCATGATGGCCCCCTCAACCCGGGGCAGCACCGCTGTGGCAAACTTCCTCGCCACGCTCAAGGCGGAGTCGACCCGGCGCCAGCGCCGCGCCTTCCTCGACGAGTACCTCGCCTGGGTCGTCGGCTCCCGCCAGTGCGGCATCTCGAAGGTGACCACGAAGGACCTCCTCGACGAGGAGAACGCCCTCGCCTGGCTCGCCGCCGCACAGCGCGGCGCCACCCGGCGCCGCCCCGGGCTGGCCGGCCCCACCACCCCGGCCTCCACCAACTCCATGGCCGCTCGAACCTCGAGCGTCAACGTCTTCTCCCGTTGGTGCGGCCATCCCCTCGACCTGGTCCCGCCAGCACCGGAGTTCGCCGCCCGGCTCACCCCCACCGAGGCCCACCGCACCCTGCGCCTCCTCTCCGGCCACCACCCCGCAGGCATGACCGAAGCCGCCTGGGAGCGCTCCGTCGCCCTGGTCGCGCTCGCCGTCTGCTCCGGGCACGGGATAGCCGCTCTGCACCCGGTGCGCCTGGCCGACCTCGACCTGGAACGCGCGCTGCCCCGGGCCCGGGTCTCCGGCGAGTGGTACCCCGTGGACGCCGTCTCCCGGAGCGTCCTGACCCGCTGGCGCGCCACCCAGCAGGCCCTGACCACCGGGCACCTCAAGGTCCTACAGGGCGGCGCCGTCGAAGAGCTGTGGGTCACCACCGCCCCCGGCCGTCCCCGAGGCGGCCGCGCGGCCCCGCCCGCCGGGCTGCCCGCCGCCGTGCGTACCCTGGAGGCCGCCCACCGCAAGCTGACCAGCCTCGCGCTCGGCGCCCCGCTGCTCATCGAGCAGTTCTGCCCCGTCCTCGAGGACGCCGCCTGACGGAACACGGTCGGCGAGTGGGGGCCGACGGGCTCCAAGCAACGAGACCCCCACTCTGTAATCGACCAAGCAGCCCCTGGCGAAGCCGAGGACCACTCGTGGCTAGCGCCCGAAAGCACCGGGGGCTGATGCAGCGTTGGGTGACAGGTTCAGTCACGCGGCCTGAAGAGCCGACGTGGTCATGACGGTCTCGTATTCGACGGGGGTCAGCCGGCCGAGGGCGGCTTGTCTGCGGCGTCGGTGGTAGGTCCGTTCGATCCAGGTCACGATCGCGATCCGCAATTCCTCGCGGGTGGACCAGGTGCGTCGGTCGAGGACGTTCTTCTGCAGCAGGCTGAAGAAGGACTCCATGGCCGCGTTGTCGCCGGCCGCCCCGACTCTTCCTATCGAGCCGACCATCTGGTGGTGGCCGAGGGCCCGGACGAGTTTCCGGGAGCGAAATTGGGCGAGTTCAACCAGTCGTTGCAACACCGGCTTCTTGGATCGAGAGTAGCTGCTCACCGAAGACCTCGGCGGGAGTCTTCCAGCCGAGAACTTTGCGGGGTCGATTGTTGATCGCCAGGGCGACGGCCTCGAGGTCCTCGGCAGACCATCTGGCCAGGTCGGTTCCCTTGGGGAAGTACTGGCGCAGTAGCCCGTTCGTGTTCTCGTTCGTCGGTCGCTGCCAGGGCGAGTGCGGATCGGCGAAGAACACTTTCGTCCCGGTGTCGAGAGCGAACTGGGCATGACCGGAGAGTTCCTTCCCCCGGTCCCAGGTGAGGGTCTTGCGCAGCTGCTCGGGCAACTGCGTCATCGACGTGGTGAGTGCCGTGTTCATCGCGATCGCGCCGTAGCCCCCGAGCGAGGGGCCGCTCTTCACGGGCGGATTCTCGCCCCAGCCCTCGAGCCGGGGCAGGTGCACCAGGAGCGTGGAGCGGCTGCTGCGCTCGACGAGCGTGCCGATCGCGGAGCGGCCCGTCCCGATGATCAAGTCGCCCTCCCAGTGTCCCGGGGCCGCACGGTCCCCGGCCTCGGCGGGGCGTTCGCTGAGGACGACGTCTGCGGTGACATGCCCCCGCGGCTTGTTCTGCGACCGCGCTCGGGGAGCCCGCAGCGCCCGGCCAGTGCGCAGGCACGTGACCAGTTCCCGCTTGAGCGCGCCACGGCCCTCGATGAACAGTGCCTGGTAGATCGCCTCATGACTGATACGCATGGACTCATCCTCGGGGAAGTCGACAGGGAGCCGGTGCGAGATCTGTTCCGGGCTCCATGCCATCGCCCATCGTCTGTCCTGCCGGTGCGGCTTGTTCAGCCCTTTCCACTCAGGTGCCTGCGGCCCCGCGACGACTGTCCCGTCAGGCCGGCGGACGTTCCCGGCCAGCCGCTCCTGCACGTACTCACGCAACGGGTCGTTGCCCAGGAGCTTCGCGCTCTTCGGACGTTTGGCCGCCTGCTGGGCCTTCCACTGCGCGACCGTCGCGCGGTACTCCTGCTTGCCGGCGCGCGTGGCGGCGTTGCGGCGCAGTTCCCGAGAGATCGTCCCCGGGTCACGCCCCAGAGCGCGGGCGATCTCGCGCACGCCCTTGTCCGTCGCCCTGAGGATCGCGATCTCCTCGCGCTCCTCGAACGTCAGGTAGCGGCCCGAGGGCTCGGCCAACGTGATCGGAGGCATGCCGCCAGCGTGACGAAACCACCTCGCACCCACCGGCCATGACACGCCGACCGCCAGCGACGCCTCCACCGTCGTGACCCCCGTGGCGATCAGCCGCCAAAACTGGCGCTGCACGACCCGAGAGGGATCAGGCCGCCCCGGTGAACGCATCGCCGGCCGCAACGCACGGTCAGCACGCCACTGCCGACGCCTCCCCTCCGGAACATCGCTGGTCTTCAAACTCCATTCCGCCGTAGCCACGCCGCACACCTCCGAGATCAGGGTGTTGCGACGACCAATTGAATCCGCCTTCTCCGGTCGGGGGCTTTGTCGGTGGTCCTTCCTACAATCCCGTCATGGACAACGCCCGGCCAACCGCGCTGTACCGCCTCTTCGCCGCCAGCGGGACCCTGTTGTACGTCGGCATCGCGGCTGATCTGAAGGACCGGTTCAGGCGCCACCGCAAGATGAAAGCGTGGTGGCCCGAGGTCGCTGAGGAGAGCGTCGAGTGGTTCCCCACCCGGCCCGAGGCCAGGGCCGCCGAGACGTTCGCCATCGTCACCGAGCGCCCGCAGTACAACGACGCCATGAACACCGATCAGCTACGGAGTGGGTACCTGCAAGGCTGGCTGTGGGCCCGGATCAAGAGCGACTCGGGCCGTGTGCTCGTCGCGCACTCCGTAACGTCCCGCGCCTGGTTCTGCGCAAGGCTTTCGATTTCCGGACTAATCAGCATGACCCGGCACCACCGCAACGCGTGCGTCAGATGCGGCGAGCCGTACCCCTGCACCCCCGTACGCGGCCTCGCAGCCCAGTTCGCTGACGATCCCCAGTACGCGGCACTGTGGACCCCCTACACAGGGGCGAGCAGTACCTCGACGCCGAGGCCTTCGAGGCCCTGATGGTCTGCGCGGACGAGGCCCACGCCGACTTCAAGGAAGCTCGCGCCCGAACATCGAGGCTCCAGGACGCAATCGCCCAGCTGCGATCGCAGAGCTGACTCTATATCCGGGTGCCGGGGGAGAGTTGTGGGACATGATGGGCGGCCCACCGGCGACGAAGGAGCACGATGCCCGCCCCCATACCCCCTCTCACTCCCGAGCAGCGCGCCGAGGCCCTCGCGAAGGCCGCCCGGGTCCGCAAGGAGCGCGCCGAGATGCTCGCCGCGCTGAAGGCCGGCCGCGTCTCGCTCCTCGACGTCCTCGACTGCGGCGACGAGACCGCCCGCCAGACCCGCGTCCTGAGCCTGCTGCAGGCCATCCCCGGCATCGGCGCGGTCCGCGCCCGCCGCCACCTCATCGACCTGAGCATCTCCGAAACGCGCAAGATTGGCGGCCTGGGCAACCGGCAACGCGAGCGTCTGATCAAGCTGTTTCCGCTCCAGGGCTGACCCGCAGCACCACGGGCCGTCAGACGCGGGACGGGGCCTCGGCCTTCCCCGTTCCCGGCTGCTCGAGCCGGTCCAGCCGCTCGTACAGCTCCCGGACGATCCGGGCCCGGTCCTGGGCGCAGCGCACGGTGGCCTCCACGGGCGTCGCCAGGCCCTTCTTCGCCTCGCCCAGGACCACTTCGGCCAGCGCCCGCCGGCCGTCGGCGAGCGGCAGCTCCGCAGCGCACCGCCGTACGTCGTCGGCCACCGCGCGGGCGTGCCCGGTCAGCTCCAGGGCGATGAGGTGGCAATCCCGCAGCTCGAGGGCTTCGCCCGGGTCCGTCCAGGCCAGTACAGCCTTGACGAGGAGTTTGTGGGGCGTGCGGTCCAACGGGAGGTCCGCCTCGACCACCCCTTCGGGGTCGTCCAGCACGGTGTGGGAACTGCTCACGGGGCGACCGCCCTTCTCCGGTCGGCCACCAGGTCCTCCAGCCGTGCGGCGAGCCGACCCGCAGGGACCAGGGGCGGCTCCGTCGCGCGCGGGGGCGAGACCCAGTGGGCGGACGGGGTGCCGTGGTCCGTGCACGGCATCAGCAGCTCATCACCCGTCGTCGGTGCCCGCACCCCGGGCACCGCTGCGGTGAGGGCACCGTCCCCGGCGGGCACCATGACGTAGAGGACGCCGCGCACCCTTCGGCGAGCACCGAGTAGCCCGAGCGGACACCATCGCCGCCGCACTTCGCGCGAACACGGACGTGTTGTGGAGGGTCGAGGCGACCGGGTTCCCCGTGCCCTCAGGAAAGGAACGGCAGGCCCTCCCGCGCGGCGGCGGCGTGGGCGGCGACGTTTACGTTGCACTGATCAGCACGTTCCTGGAGCGGTTGGTCACGCCGGTGGCCGACGGGCCCCAAGCAAACCGCGCCCTAGTCCGTGGCGAGGGGCTCTGGGGCGGTTTCGGAACCCGGTCGCCCTGCGGACCGCTTCGGTGACGAACGGAGAAGCCGCCCGCCGCCACCGTACGCAGCGGAGCCTCCTGCAGTGCCCGTCCCCGCACCCGCCGGCTTGATGCTCCCGGACGACGCCGCGCCCCGACATGCCCCCACGTGGCCGCGTCCCGCCAGTGGGCAACGGATGGGGACTGCAGGAGTCCTTCACCGCCGGGAGGGGCACGCTACGGCTCCTGTAACTCCGCAGCGGGGACCCTACCCAGCACGCCCACCAGTTGGCCCGCGGACACCGACCCCGCTTCGGGAAGCCCGGCGTCGGCCCAGGCTCGGCGTGCGGCGTCCTTGTCACCCTCGGCCACAGCCAGGAGGTTGTCCTTCGCACTGTTCACCGAGACGGGGTCGGTGTCGGGGCCGTGGTCGGCGAGGTGGACGACGGTGCGGACCTGATTCTTGGCGTTGGAGGCCATCTGCTCGTTGAGGCGGTAGACCCGCAGGCGGTGGCCGACCAGCGAGCGGGCCCGTTCGATCATCGCCCGGCCGGCGTCGGTATCGCCCCGGTCGGTGCGCAGGTGCTCGAGGTCGCCGGAGGTGTTGCGCAGCAGGAGCTTGCCGCGGGTGCTGGTGGCCTCCACGGTCACGGCCAGCAGCGTGGCGGTGAACTGCTTCGCCTGGTCGAGGCGGGCGAGGTCCTGGCCGACGGTGTCGGCCAGGGTGTAGAGGGTGACCGCCCTCGCACGGACCTGCTCGGTCCAGGTGGCTTCCTCCCCCGGCGGGCAGGAGCCGACGGCGCGGGCGGCGGCGAGCGTGAGTTCGAGGTCGCGAGGGTTCACCGGCCCATCATCCCCCAGTGCTCGGACCACCTCGTACGATGCGGAGAACTGTCGCTTCGGTGAGGAGGTCTGTGTGCCGAGCGGTCGTCGAGTCACTGAAGCCGAGGCCCTGGACATAGTTCGAGCTGCAGACCTGGAGCCCCTAGAACCGTACCCGGGGAAGGTGTTGGTGCCGTGGAACTGCAGATGTCGTCGGTGTCAAGCCGTCGTCTCACCTGCTCTCCACAGCCTACGCAAGGGTAATGGGGGGTGCCGTCACTGTGGCCAGTCCAGTCGGGCTGCCCGTGTCATTCGCGATGGGGAAGCCCAGGCAGTAGCAGACATGGTGGCTGCAGGCCTGGAACCTCTGGAGGCCTACCCAGGGACCCACACCCAGTGGTCCAGTCGATGCAGAGCCTGCGGGACCACCGTCACACCCTCGCTTTCCAACATCCGCAACGGGTGGGGTGGATGCAGGACCTGCAGATATCGGGCAATCTCGGCCGCGCGTCGCACACCTGAGGCGGTGGCAGTCGCCGATATGCAAGCCGCAGGGCTGGAGCCGCAAGAACCGTACCCCGGCGTGGCCGAGCACTGGCTCTGCCGATGCACTCGATGTGGTCAGCTAGTACGGACTCTACTCAACACGATCCGCACTGGTCACAGCGGTTGCCTGACATGTAGCCGGGCTGCCGCAAGGCTGTCGCAACGGATGCCGGAGGACGAGGCCAGGGCCAACATGCTCAAGGCCGGCTTCGAACCGTTGGAGGCATACGTGAACTCGGCGGTGCCCTGGAAGTCGCTCTGCAGCTCGTGCAATACCGTCGTGGCGCCTCGACTGAGCGACGTACGCCAGGGGAGCGGGTGCCGAAACTGCGCGGGCCGCGGTCCGAACCCCACGATTCCCACCTTCATCTACCTGATCACCCACGCGGAGAAGCGCGCCCACAAAGTTGGGGTGACAGGTGTCGGCATCAGGTCAGACCGCCTGGCGGAGCATGCGCGGAGAGGGTGGCACATCGAGCACACGATCATGCTGCCCACCGGACGCCTGGCCCAGACCGCAGAGCAGCGGGTGCTGCGTCGACTGAAGTCCGAGTTTGGCCTGTACCCATTCCTGACGCTCAGGGATATGCCGCAGTCCGGCTGGCGCGAGACTGTACAGGCCAGCAAGATCACCCTCGAAACCCTGAAGAATCTGATCGAGCAGGAGGTTGCAGCAGTGATCCAGTGCGCACCGGAGTAGGCCCTGTCCTCCCGAAGCTTCCGCCTCCTCTGGGCGCCTCGCGCGGAAGTTATGTGGCGCCAGCGTCTGCAGCAGCCCGCCCGCGAGCACGGCGAGCGTTCCACGGGATCCCCGCGCGCAGCGCCGTGCGGGTCCTACCCTGGTGCCCACGTACGTCCCGCTCTGGAAGGACCCCGATGCAAGACACAGACCGACTGCAGGCGCCCAGCAGCGCCCAGATGCTTCTCCTCAGCACCGGAGTGATCATCGCGCTCGCCGCGTCGTCGGCGGTCCTGTACGGGACCCCGGAGCAGAGCGAGCGGGGGCTGAAGCTCCTGAACTGGGTGGGGTCCCTTCGCGACTGGGTCCGCCCGGCCGCGGAGCCGGACTCGTAGCCCGAGCCATGGGGGCAGAGCAGGGAGGGTCATCAGGTGAGGTGGGCGGCGAGGGTGCCAGCTACGACGGCGGCGCGGGTGATCACTGCGGCGAAGGTGGTGGCATCGCGGGTGAGGGCTGTGGGGTAGCTGGCGTGGTCCATGCGGGCGCGCTTGCCCGCGCCGGCGGCGCCACCAGCGCGACGGAGTCCGCTGGCACAACCGGAATGGTTCGCGGGTAGGTTCACCACCTGTCCCCAACCACCCTGCTCTTGCTCTGGTTCATGAACTGGGCCGTTGTCTCGGCAGTCACCGTTCTCTTCCTGAGAAGCACGCCAGAAAGCGCGGGTCGTTCTCGGCTCGGCCTGGAAGGCCTGGAGGGAAACCTGCCCGGCCTCATGGCCTGGCTGTTGCTGGCCTGGCCCCTCGCACTATTTCGGCTAGTGCCGGCCGTCATCCCAGCCGCTCACCGGTGAGTGGGAGTCTGGTCCAGTCCTGCGACGCGGCATCGCTGTGGGTCGGATGCCTGAGTCACCACCCTCGTATAAATTCCCTTATACAAGGGTGATTGCCCAGGAAGGATCGTCAGGGGAGGGGCCCATGAGCGAGCATCAGCAGCCGTCGGCAGCGGACGACTGGGACAGCGACGAGATCGTCGAGGCGGAGCTGGTCGCGGAAGGCGAGCTGCTACCCGTACCCACGGCCCACCCGTCACACAGTCCTGGGCGCCTGGTCGACCAGCACACGATCCTCTACCCGGGGGAGGCCGTTCCCACGGAGGCGGACGCGCCGACGTATACCCGTACGGACTTCGAGGTGTCCGCGGGCACGGCGCAGCGTCTGCGCGACAAGTCCGCGCCCGCCAATACGAGCCGCAACTACACCAGTCAGCGCAGGAAGTTCGTGGAGTGGTGCGAGGAGATGGGCCGGGTGGCGCGCCCCTGCACGACGGCCACGTACGTGGAGTGGGTCGCGGGCCTGATCGCCCGCGAGATGGCGCCGAACACCATCCGTACGTACATGTCGGGCGTCCGCATGTGGATGCCCGAGGACCGTCGCCCCGGGACGACCGAGGCGCGGGGCATGCTGGCGGAGTACCGCAAGGAGTGGGGCAAGCGGAACAGGGTCCGCAAGGCGCCGGCCATCACCGAGGCGATGCTGCACGCCATGGTCGACACCTGCGACCTCTCGTCACCCGCCGGGCTACGGGACCGCTGCGTGCTGCTGGTGGGCCGGGGCGCGCTGAACCGCCGCATCGAACTGGCCGACCTCGACATCGACAGCGTCGAAGTCGAAGACGGCGGAGTCGACCTGTGGATCGCCCACTCGAAGACCGACCAGGAGGGAAGGGGCGAGAGCACCTTCATCCCCGCCGACCCCTCATCCCCCCGCTACGACCCGGTCGCAGCCGTCCGGGACTGGCTGAACTGCCTGCACCGCATGGGAGTCCGCGAAGGCCCTCTGCTACGCGCCCTCACCTCAAAGGGCCGGCTCCAGAACCGCTCAGCGGCCACCGCACGCGGCAACTACGTCACCGGCGACGCCCTCAACGACTGGATCCGCCACCGCGCCTACCTGGCCGGCCTCCCCGCCTGGCACCTGGTCACCTCCCACGGCCTACGCCGCGGCGGAGCCCAGCAAATCGCAGACGCCGGCGCTGACCCGACGAAGCAGGGCCGCTGGAAACCGGGCTCGGCTACGGTAAAACGCGAATACCTCGACCGCGCCCAGTCCCGCGCCCAAAACCCCTGGCACCAGGTACAGGCCAACCGCCGCAGCACCGAGACGTACGCCCCGCGAGTTGTGGCTGGCTCACCTTCAGATACCTCTCACCGAGAGACTCCCAGTCGGAACGGCGCTTAGGTCCGGTCCCAGCCGCTCACGGCCGTGTTCCAGTGCCCCTCCGGGACGACCCACAAGCCCCACCTCTGTGCAGCCAGACGCCAAGGAAATCCTGGAGGACTTCAAGGCCGCTTCAACCGCGATCCGCAGTCCCGCAGTCCCGCAGGAAAATCTTCTAAACGGACTGCGAAGCCCCCCAGCTCACTGGACGCCTGAGCCACCAAATACCCTCCCTTCAGCGACAACCAAGTGGTCGCATCGGGGATCGGGGATCTGTTGATAAGTGCAAGCACCTCCAAAGCGGGTAGAAGGCGCACGGCCGCTGCCATCGTCTTCGCTGCTGCCCTGGGTACCGCAGCTCTGCCGACCGTCACGCTCGGGTCGGCGGCGGCCGCCGAGAGCCCGGTGACGCTTGCCGAGTACGTGATTCCCGGTCGGAAGGTCGCTGATCTGGGAGTGCATGCCTATCTGGCGACGCAGTCCGGCTTCCTGATGCAGGGGGCGACTTCGGAGTCGTTCGTCTGGCGCGCGTACGGGAGCACCCAAGCCACGGAGTTCTCGGTGATACCCGGCAGGCGTCCGTTCGAGGCGGGACCGAACACCATCGCCGTGACCCAGTGGGATCTCGGCGGCCAGGACGTGGTCTTCCGCGACATGCGGGACGGCTCGACCAAGACCATCACTCTTCCGGAATCCCACTCGCTGAAGGCAGTGGTCGGCAACGCACTGCTCACGATGAGCTCCACCGGGAGTCCCGGCTGGCACTGGTTGACCCTGGAGAACGGACAACTGGTCGACCGGCTCATCGCCGGAGTGCCGGCCGATGCGTACGTGGACACCAGCAGTGCTGCAGGCGCCGTGCTTCTGTCCTGGGCTGGCGGTGAGAAACGCACTTGGCTGGCCCCAGGCAAGGACGCCCGACCCGCCCCGGTCGGAGCCCGGATCAAGGGCGACTGGCTGCTCAGACAAAATGTCTCGCAGTTGCCCACCACGATCGAAGCGAAGGTTTGGGACACCAACGGGGCCCTGGCCGAGTCGGACGGCAAGTCCTTGACATGGGGAAGCGAGTCGAACTCTGACTCGGGACCCAGCGTGGAGGGGGTGGTGGCGGATGAGCTGCTGGTACGCGAGTCCGGAGGCCTGTCCACTCGTCCCTTGGACGGGGGACCCGCACGGAAACTCCTGAGTAGGGCAGGTTCGTGGCAGTTCCCGGTCATGGGTGACCGCCTCGTCGTCGACGGCGGGAACACGAGCCTGAAGCAGACCATCTACGCCGTCCAGCCGGGCCAGGACGGCAAGGCCGTAGCCGTGCCGCAGTGGGACGTTCCTCCGCTCAAAGTGACGTTGTCGACCATGAGCATGGAGAACGGACGCCTCCACACTGTCGACCACACACCCTGGAAGCCGTCCTGGCTCCTCGAATACGCCATGCCCGCCGCCGGCGCACCACGGGCGGGCGCCTGGCGTCGCCACCCGAAGGGTGGCCTCGAGTCCAGCCTCGCCGCCCACCAAGTGATCGCCACGGGAGCAGGCGGCGCGGTGATGGCGACCAACCAGTCGGTCGATCACTTCACCGCGGATGGGAAGCGGTCGACGGACAGCATGGCGACCAACCCATATTCCCTCCAGGCGTCCGGCCGCTTCGCGGCGTACGTGCTCGGGTCGGGGCTGAACCCGCGTCCGGTGGAGGTTGTCGACCTGGACCAGCTAAAGCACGTCGGACCCGTTCCGGTGCCTGACGGTGTCTTCTCGCTGTCCGGGTACTGGCTGTGGCGGGAGAAGACCAACGGCATCGTTGAAGCGGTGGATGTGCGGACCGGCTCCGTGGTACGTACTCACACGGTCGCAAACTGCGACATCAAGGCCCTCGAGGCGTGGGGCAGTTCCGTGTACTGGAAATGCGACGCGAAGGCGGGCGTCTACGACACCGCCTCGCGAGCCCAGGTGCCGCTCCCGGCACACAACGACGCCCGTCTGGGCAACGGCTTCGTCGCATGGGAGAAGAACGGCATCCTGAACTCCACCGACCTGCGGGGAACCACGGGAACGCGTGCGATCGGAACACCGGTCCACGCGCAGGCCGGCAGTGGCTGGACGGTGGACAAGCAGAGCGGCCGGATCGCCTACGCCGATGCCGACTACGCGGTGCACGTGGTGGACGCCGGGGTGCCGAACGGGAATTTGGCGGCGATCGACCGGGCAACTGCGGGGGCCTTTGACGCGGCGGGTGGGACGAAGTCCTGGCCGGGGGCCTGGTTCCTGAACCGGACGGCGTCGTCGTGGACGCTGACCATCCGGGCCAAGGCAGGAGGCGCGGTGATCCGTACGATCACCGGTGGTGAGGCACGGGGCGTGATCCGAACGAGATGGGACGGCAAGGACGCCCTGGGCCGCCTGGTCACAAACGGCGGTTACGAGTGGGCGCTGACCGGCAAGCCGGCCGACGGGACCGGGCCGGAGCTGAGGTCCACCGGAACGGTGCAGCTGACCGGTGGCAGCGCGGCGTACCGTGACCTGGCGGGGAAGGACGGGTTCGGGGACCTGGCGACGCTGGACTCCGCAGGTGTGCTCGCCTTCCACGGGGGTGACGGAAAGGGCGGCCTGACCAGGACGAAGGTGACCGGTGCGGGATGGCCGGCCACGTCGACGGTGGTGCCGTTCGGGGACATGAACGGCGACCGGTGCAACGACGTCCTGGTACGGAACTCCGCCGGCAGCCTGCGGCTGTACCAGCCCATGTGCGGGGCGGGCGTCCCGGCGTCGATGGCCTCGAAGTCGCTGGGCACGGGCTTCAACGCATACGACGTCCTGACCTCGGCCGGTGACATCACCGGTGACGGGCGGGCGGACCTGCTCGCACGAGAGACCACTACCGGATACCTCTACCTTTTCGCGCAGGACACGGGTGCGGTGTTCAAGCCGCGGGTCAAGCTTCCCGGGGGCTGGAAGGCGTACAAGCAGGTCGTCGGGGCCGGTGACCTCAACGGCGACGGCAACGGGGATCTGCTGACCGTGGACGCGGCGAACACCCTGTGGCGGCTCGACGGGGCCGGCAACGGAACGTTCAAGGCGCGGGTACAGGTCAACGGGGCCGGCTGGGCCAACGGCCGGGTGCAGTTGATCGGCGTCGGTGACATCAACGGAGACGGCAAGGCCGACGTCGTGTCGCGGAACACGGCGGGCGAGCTGCTGCGCGACAGCGGTGACGGCAAGGGCGGCCTGCTGTCCACGACGAAGATCGCCACCGGCTTCGGCAGCTACAAGGGCATCTTCTAGCGGAGGCCCAGGCTCGCACGGCCGCAGACTCGTCCGTCATCGCCCTCCGCCGGACCCAGGTCCTCGTCCTCATGGAAGGCATGACCTCCGGCACGCGCAAGGCGATCTCCTCCATCCGCTCCACCCTCGCGGTCTACCGGCGCTGCCGCGTCCCGGGCGCCGCCGATCTCGCCGAACCCTGACCGACGGAACTGCTGGGGCTCGCCTTCACGCGTTCGCTGATCTCCAGCCCGCGGGGACCAGGGCGGCAGATCTGCGGCGTCTCGGCCACCGGAGCCCGGGATCGGCGGGGTGATCACGATGACCGTGGACCGGGGCATCCTCCACATCCACCTGCACGGCCTCACCCCCGCCGACACCGACCGCTACGAGCAGGTCCTCACCTTGCTGCGCGACATCACCCCCGCCGTGCAGGCCCTGCCGCCCGACGCCGTCGTCATCGACATCACCGGCGCCCGCCGCTACTTCGGCCAGAACGCCGAAGGCCTCGCCCACCTCGTCCGCCTACGGATCACCGCCCACACGGGACTCCACACCACGATCGAAGCAGGCCCCAACCGCGCCCTGGCCTCGATGGCCGCCGCCGTCACCCCACCCGGAGAGCTGCGCACGATCCCGCCGCGATCCGCGCCTTCCTGAGGCCCCGCCCCGTAGGACTCCTCCACGGCGTCGGGCCGGCCACCGCCAAAACCCTCGCCCTCCACGGCCTGCACGCCATCGGCAACCTCGCCGACGTCCCCCCGCTCACGCTCCAACGACTCCTCGGAGTCGCCCTCGGACGTGCCCTCCACGAAGCCGCCCACGGCCACGACCACCGGCCCGTCCTCGCCGAACCGATCGCCCAGTCCATCAGCGCCGAGCACCGCTTCACCACCGACGAACTCGACCCCGTCGAGCACCACCGCGCCCTCCTCACGCTGACCGGGCACCTCGGCGCCATCCTGCGCGCCGACCGCAAGGCCGCGTCAGCCGTGGCCCTGACCGTGCGCTACGCGGACGGCTCCACCACCACCCGCAGCCGAACCCTCCCGGAAGCCACCGCCCACACCTTCCTCCTCACCCGCACCGCCTACGACCTGTACGCCACGCTCGCCCTGCAACGCGCACGAGTACGAGCGATCTCCTTGCGAGCCCAGGGCTTGCGTGCGGCCGACGAGGCGCCGCGCCAGCTCACCTTCGATCCCGACGTCGACAAGTTGCTGGCCATCGAGGCCGTCGCGGACCGGGCCCGAAACCGCTACGGGGATGGCGCAATCAAGCCCGCTAGCCTGGCTCACGCTGCGCGCTGAACCTCTTGGTCACCTGTATGTGCCGTGGCAGAGCTGGGTGATGGCCGGACTCGTGACCCCGTGCGAGGAGCGGCACAGTTCGGCCATGGAGACACGACCCGGCGCCGGGACCGCAGCCGGGCGGGAGCGCTGAGGAACCGTGGGCTTCGACGTCCGCACCTTGCGCGGCTTCGCCTTCCCTTTGGCCTTCACCTTGGATTTCGAGGTCGGGCGCTGCGGGCTGGACTGCTTCGGCTTCCGTACCGTCCGCACCCCCGAGCCCGATCCGTCGGCCTTCGTCGTGCGGGGCTGTTCCCGGCGAGGGGGCACGGCCGACGGGCTCCCTTCGGGCGCGATCACCATGGCAGGAGCGGGTGGCCGGCTGTCGGGCAGCGACGTCAGCGGCAGCGCCTCTCCCGCCTCGCGGGCGGGTGCGGGGGCCGGGACCGAGGCCTTCGTGTGGTCCTGTGGGGGCTTGTTGTCGGCGGGGGCGACGGAGACGCATCCCGCCGTTGCAAGGAGGACGGCGAGGAGCAGGGGGAGGGTCCGGCGGTTCACATGATCACTGTCGCGCACACCGGACGCGGTACCGCCGAAGGCACGCCCGGACCCGCCCCCTACGACGGCCGCCAACAGCGGCACATCGGCACCATGCCCGTGAACCGACTGCCCGTTCAGGCGGTGGCCCGGGTGGGCAGTGCGATGACGGCGGCGGCGGCGGACGCCCGGTCGAGGGCGGTGGAGAAGGTCTTCGCGACGATGGCGGCTTCCGTGCTCATGGCCTCGATCTCCGCGACGGCCAGAGCGTCGGCCGCGGTACGGGCGAGGAGGTCGAGTGCCTCGTCGTTGCCTTCGACCAGGCGTTGGATCTGCTGGAGCTCCTGATAGCGCAGGTCGGCCCTTCCGGCCTACGCCTGGGTGAAGGCGGAACCCATGATGGGTAAGAGAAACGCTGGGTTCAGGACCTTAAAGCTGGATCAGGCCAGGCCGCCCCTCGTTTGTCTGCCTTGGAGGCCGGAAAAATGCGCTGGCCGTCTCACTCGCGGACGCCGTCGACTTCGTGAAAGTGGGTAGGGTGAAGGGTGCCACGCCAAATTTGGCATCCAGCGTGACACCCTTCCTCTCTGTCCGCAGCTCAGAAATAGGCTCGGCTATCGACCTCTTGGCCTTTGGGTTCTGAAATAGATGCGGGAAAGAACTATCTGAGTGTCTTCATTTGAGGGTCAAGGCAGATCAGTTCGAGATCATTTGCAACCTCCGCCACATATGCGGAGGCTGCATCTGCGCTGCCCCATGCCAACGTGAGGTAGACGTATGGACCGCTCGCCCCTCTATGGAGTGGCGTGGAGGCCCATGGCGTGTCTTCGCCCGCATTCCTGTCGGGCCAGCGATCGATGAGAGCATCTAGGAACTCTGCAATCTTAGGAACGATCGGTGATGGTTCGTCGCTCTCAAGGTAGATCTCAAATAGACGATCATTTTCCCTAACGGCTTGCCGGTAGGTTGCTGGAACATCGCCCTGCCAAACTGCTAGGTCGTAGCTCATTCCCAGTTTCCTCATCTCAATGATCGCTGCTGTATGTCTTACTTGTTTTCGTGTTGAATGGTTGGATTTTCGTAGGGTGCGCAGCTTCGGGCCGGTCTCACCAAGCTTTCGCCCCGCCGTAAAGTATTATGTTCACGTCGTTCTGTGGGAGTAGATCTCCAGGCTTAAGGCCCCAGGGTATCAACTGAGGGGATCGCAGAATTACGCCTCCTTCGTTCGAGAGCTGTCCGTACACTGCCCTCTGCTGAGGGCTCAGTTTTGCGGATCTTCCATTCTTCACCTCGAAGAAGTGAGGCGCACCCAAACTGGGTCCTGGTCTGGTTGCGACAATATCGACGAAGGAATTGTCCCCCTTCTTGCCTTCGAGTTCGACATGTTGTCCCATGATCACATACCCTCGATCCAACAGTTCCTGGACCGCCCTGGCTTCTCCTGCCTTCCCCTTCGCCATACTGCACACGTTGTGTACCAGGATTGGCGTGTCGCCCGCGAGTGCATAATACGTGTGGAGTTCGGCGACGGTGAAGTTGTAGGTCTTGACGTTCTCGGTGAATGCGCGATTGTTTGTTACGCGAACGGTCTTACCTTCACTGGTAAGGAGTGTGAATCCTGGCTCTATGTCGCCTGCGCCAATCCACTCCTTCTGTGAGGGGGACCAGAATGGGTGATCCTTGGTCGCCGTGAGCTTTTCAATTCCAGTGGCCGTCTCGATGGATATCTCGTTAAGGTGCTTTTCGCCTTCCGATCGGGAAAGCTCGGTTACCTTCCGGGCTCCTGTCTTGCCTGATTCCGGATCTGTGGCAACAACTTGATCGCCTACTGCGATGTCTTCAATCTTTTTTGTCGAACCGTCGGCCATGAGTATGAGGGTGCCGGCGAGGAAGCATTGACTTTCGGCCGTGGGCATTCCACCGAAACCTCTAGCGCCGCGTAGAGATCCACCCCCAGCCTTGAAGTGCAAAAGCATCGAGCCAACAAAGCTCGGTACTGTGTACCAGTCAGATGACGTGTTGACGCCATTCTCCAACTTGTCCTGTTCGAATGTCGCTCCGTAGTTGCAGCCACGGTTGTCGAGACCGCCATTTCGGCAATCCTCGTCCCAGATGCTTCCAAAGAGAGAGGCGGTGCTGTAAGCGTTTCCAAGAAGACCGTAGAGGAGTTCCACGACGGGGTCTGAATTGTGTACGTCATAGCTGATGGCATCTTCAGTGGGCGGCTTGCTGTAGCCCGTCCTACATTCAGGATCATTGCCGCATTCGTTGCCGCCGTTGGTGCCCCGGTCGCCGTCCTTGTTGTCGCTGCCGTCGGTGTTGAATTCGTCGGGATGGCAGGAGTTTCCGGAGGCGCCACACATTTCGCGCATTCCGGTGGGGTCGTATGAGGTGATGGGGCTGTTGTTGGCGTAGTTGTAGCCGTTGAGGGATTGGGGGAGGTCGGTGCTCAGGATGGGGTCGACGCTGATGAATTGGCCGGTGGTGGGGTCGTATTCGCGGGCGCCGATGTGGGTGAAGCCGGTGGTGGTGTCGGTGTCGCCGCCGATGAATCCCTTCTGGCCGGGCCAGAAGCCCGGGGCGGTACCACGCTGGGCTCCGTAGGGGAGGGATTTACGCCGGTCGTAGGTGAGGGTGGCGCCGCTGATGGCGAGGGTGTTGGTGCCGTGGTGATCGGCGATGAGGAAGCGGACGCGGCCGTCGGTGCTGGAGCGGATCGCGCTGCCGCCGGGGAGGGTGTAGTAGCGGTTGCCGGTGACCGCGTTGGTGGCCTTGGCGAGGATGAGTTCCTGGCCGCCGGGGAGGTAGAGCGTGGTCGTGGTCGGCTCACGCTTGAGGATCCGGGTGCCGGCGGTGTCGTAGAGGAAGGAAGTGGTCTTCCCCGAGACGGTGGAGGTGGCGAGTTTGCCTTCCTCGTTCCAGGTCAGGGTCTGCGCGGCGGTGGCTGCGGTGTCCTTGGTGGTGAGGTTGCCGGTGGTGTCGTAGGTGTAGGTGTCCGTCCCGGTGGTTCCGCCGGTGGTGGTGACCTTCTGGAGTTCGTGACCTGCGGTCGTGCCGGTGGGGTAGGTGTGGGTGCGCAGGGTGTCGGCGGTTATGGGGCCGGCCTTGTGCTGCTTCTCGGTGGCGCGCTGACCGGTGTCGGTGAAGGTCCAGCTCGTCCAGTACGGGTCGACAGTTCCCAGGTTGGGCGTCCCGGTGCCGTTGACGGGTTTGGTGGTGCAGTTGTCACCCGAGGTCCAGGCCTCGGTCATGCGGCGTGCCCAGTCGTAGGTGAAGCACTGGTTGTCGGTGACTGTGGCGTCGTCTTGCTTGTCGGTGATCCGGGTGATGTTTCCGGCCGGATCGTAGGTGTAGTTGATCTGCGACAAGGTGGACGGGCCAGCGAGGT
Source organism: Streptomyces sp. GL_141 (assembly GCF_057834385.1). Lineage (NCBI taxonomy): Bacteria > Bacillati > Actinomycetota > Actinomycetes > Kitasatosporales > Streptomycetaceae > Streptomyces > Streptomyces sp. GL_141. Next base: position 72,171 of record NZ_JBYQMI010000002.1, on the reverse strand, counting down.
CGCGGCGGGCTAGGGACTCCGCGACCCGCCGGGTCGCCGGGTCGTACTTGAGGGTGGTGCCGACGATTTTGGCGAGGTTTCCGAAGGTCATGGCCTCGGGTTCACCGAAGGCGGTGTACCAGATGCCTTGCAGGTAAGTCTGGGACAGGTCACCGCTAACGCTCGCCAGCTGGTCCCGCTCGTCGTAGTCGTTGAAAACCGTTTCGGCGGGGAGAGCGGTGGTGGCCTTGCTGTTGCTGGTGCTGTAGGCGGTGGTCAGGGGCAGCCCGTTGACCGGGCTGGTGGTGCTGGTGACGGTGTAGGTGCCGGCGAGTTCTTCTTCGCCGGTGACGGTGGGGACGGTGACCTTGGTGCCGGTGGGCCGGCCGCCGGTGTCGTAGCCGATGACGGTGCTGGTGTAGGGGGCGGTGCCGTCGTAGCGGGTGGTGGTGGCGGGCATGCCCTTGCCGCCGGTGGCGGTGTCGTAGGCCCAGGCGGCGAGCTTGGTCCCGGTGAGCGTGTCCTTGCGCAGGCTGGTCGGGCGGCCGAGCTCGTCGTAGGTGGTGGCAAGCGTGATGCCGCGGGCGTCGGTGACGCTCTCGGCGCGGCCGTCGGCGCCGTATGCGGTGGTGCTTTTGCCCTTGTCGGGGTCGGTGCTCTGGGTCTGGCGGCCGCGGAGGTCGTAGCCGTAGGTCCAGGTGTTGCGCCCGGAGTTGTCCGTGATCTTCGAGAGCAGGCCGGCGCGGTTGTAGGTGTAGGTGTGCTTCTCGTACAAGGTGGCCGCGTCCCCGATGCCAGGGGTGCGGTCCTTGTAGTCACGCCGCTCGATGACGCGCCCACGGGCGTCGCTGACGGCCAGGGTCGCGGTTCCGCCCTGCGGCGGGACGACGGCCTGCCAGTCGGGCCCGTAGGTGGTGCTGGTGCGCCACTGCTCGATGTTCTTGCTCAGCAGGACCGAGGCGGTGGCGCGGCTGCGGTCGTCGTAGAGGGTTTCGGTGGCGCTGGGGATGTCGGCGGCGGCAGTCGTGTTCAGCGCTGTGCTGACCGGCTTGTCGTCCTGGTGGTAGGGGGCGTTGGTCCGGCGGACGCGCCCGTATGCGTCGTAGAAGGTGTCGGTGACGACCCGCCCAGGAGCGCCGACGGCTTCGGTCTGGGTCTGGCGGGGGCGCATCAGGGCGTCGTAGAAGCTGACCGAGGTGCCCCAGGAGCCGTCTTCGTGAAGCTTCTTCGCCGTGACCGTGGAGGAACCCGTCGTGGAGAGCCTGTAGGTGTAGGTGACGTTGGGCTGCTCGCTGGTGGCACGGCCGGCGGCCCAGCCCTTGACGATGCGCCCGAGGGAGTCGTACTGCGAGGTGACGGTTCGGCTGTTCGCGTCGGTGGCAGTCAGGGCCAGACCGCGCAGGCCGTCGAGGGTGCTGGTGGCGATGTGGCCCTTGGGGTTGGTGACGGTGATCTTGGTCGGCTGTGCGCCGGTTGCCGGTGTGTAGGCCGTCTTGGTGACCTCGCCGTCCTGGCCCGTGGCGGTCAGGGCGCGCCCGTACTGGTCGTGTGTGCCCTGTCCGATGGTCTCCCAGACGAGCTGGCTGTTTGCGTCCAGCTTGGAGGCCTGCTCGGTCTTGGTGGCGTTGGCCAGACCGGGTTTGGGGGCCGTGCCGACGGCTTGGCCGTCGTAGGAGGTTCGGACGGCGCCGGTCACGGCCGTGGCGGAGATGGTTTCCGAGCACGGGTTGGCGGTGGTGGAGATGACCTGCTTCGGGTAGGAGATCAGCCAGTTGACCGTATCGGGGGCCGCGTACTGGGTGACCTTGCAGGTGGCCTCGGTCGTGCCTGCTCCGTCGTTGCCTTCGGTCTCCAGCAGCCCGTAGGCCGTGTCGTAGCCGCGGGTGGTGATGGAATCCTGCCAGGTGCCGTCAGCGAGGAGCTTGCTGGCGACGCTGGTCTTGGTTCCGGAGAACCGGGCGACCTTGGAAGCCAGGGTGGGTGCGGGGAGGACGTCGTCGGTATTTGGGTCCGAGTCCGGGTCCGGGTCCGTGATGCCCTTGACCGCCTGCGAGGCGTTGAGGGGCGATATCCACGGGGTGTGGGTTGTCTTCTCCACCACGGGGCCGGCTTCGCCGTCGAGGGTGCGGCTCTCGGAGACCGTGCCTGCGAAGTCACGCCGGTCGGTGATCCCGTTGATCGTTGCGCCCGTGCCGAGGTAGTAGTCGTTTTCGGTGCGGAGCCGGTTGGGTGCGGTGCCGGTCAGGGTGCGGACGGTGCGGTAGCCGCGGAAGTCGTTCCAGGTGCGCTGTTTGTCGAGGGTGAACTCGCCTTCGTCGCGCGCCCAGGTCGGGGCGCCGACGTGGACGTACTTGGTGGTTTTGGTGGGGGCAGCAGCGCTGGGGGTGATGTCCGATTCATCGACGGTGAGGACGAGGTACTTGTGGAAGTAGTCCTTGACCGGATCTTGGCCGCCGTCGCGGGTCCACCAGGACGGGTAGCAGCGCCTGGTGTTGGTGTTGTCGGCAGTGGGCAGGCTGGTCGGCGTGCAGTCCTTGTCGGTGTAGGTGACATGGGTGTTGCCACCGGTCTCGTTGACGACATCGGTGAGGCGCTTCTTGAAGATCGGCGGCCGGCCTTCGGCCGAGTCGACCCGGTTGGGCATGAGGGAACCGGTGAAGGTGGTCGTGAGCGGTGTGCTGTCCCCCAGCGCGCCGGCCTTGCCGGTGCGGGTGACGGAGTCCAGCCACAGGGCGGGCTTGGTCTCGTCGCCGGTGGGCGGGTAGGACTGGTTCAGCGTCCAGGTGTCCACGGGCACGTGGGCGCCGCCGGAAAGGGCGACGGTGTCGATGGACGTCAGGCGCTTGGTCGACCAGAACGACGGGGCCCCTTGCAGGCACTGCGTGTCGACCTTGCAGTTCAGGTAGACGGGCACGTCGGGCCAGTCGAGAGCGTGAGCCTCGTCGAACGTACAGGTCGCCGCCTCGCAGCGGTTGCCGACGGTGAAGTTGACCTGTGCAGGGGCGAGGGCCGGGGTGTAGACCTGGCCGGCGCGCAGGCCGTAGGAGATCTTCTTCAGGGTGCTGTCACGGGTGTAGGTGACAGGGTCGTCGATCTTGCCGTTCTTCGCGTAGTAGGCGCCGTACTTGGTGTAGTAGAGGGCCATGGCGTTGTTGTGCGGGTCGACGACGTAGTCGAGGTTCCAGCGCCAGCCCTGGTTGACGGCGGAGGATGCGAAGTCCGTGGCGTGGCCCTCCTCGTCGGCGTGGTTGCCGAAGACGGGGACCCAGTTGACGGAGTTGGTGATCTCGTCGCCGGTAACCCAGCCGGGCAGGCGGTTCTTGCCGAACCAGTACTGGGTGCCGTCACCGGTGGTGACCTTCCAGTACTCGGAGTCGCTGTCCCCGGAGCCGTTGCCCGGCGAGTCGTAGATCCGCTCGACGAGGGAGCCGTCGTCGTTCGACAGCTTCCACACCTTCTTGACGGCGTCATAGAGCAGCTCGGAGCTGGAGCCGTTCAGCGACATCGTCGCGTTCTCCGACTTCCAGCACAGGTCGCCGCTCTTGATGGCGCTGTTGTTGCCGCCCTGCTTGTCGTTCTCACACGAGGCGTACTTGCGTTCGATGAAGCCGGGGTTGTACTCCCAGCCTTCACCGACCCACGAAGCCTGGTTGTTGGTGGAGCCGGTACGGCCGTCCACGGAGGACGAGCTGTAGTTCAGGGCCACCTTCGGCGCGAGCCCACCGGGCGCCGGAGGCACGCCTATGGGGATGTTCCAAGCGAACGAGCCGGAGTTCCCGCCGGCCGACCAGGAGCCGGACGAGGCGAGGGACGTGGCCTTGAACGATCCTTCGGAGCTGTCCGGAGCGGCATCCGCGAGCAGCACCGCCATACCGCCCGCAGGCGCGGCCAGCGTACCCGGCCCCGACTTCAGCAGGAAGCTCGGTGCCGCCGTCGCCGGCAGATCCACCGAGGCGCTCAACGTCGAGGACTTCGTGTCGTTGTGCGAGGGCAGCGGTGTGCGCTGCAGGCACTCGGGCTTCGACGGCGTCGTCAGCGCGCAGTCGGGCACCAGGCTGAGCCGCAGCGAGGAGCCCCAGGCCGCACCGAACGCGTCCTTGATCTTCGTGTAGTCGACTTCGACTTGGGCGGCCGCGGCCGCGGCGGATCCGTCGGTGCGCTTGACGGACAGAAGCAGGCCGTTGATCCCGGCCTGCTGGGTGGTCTTGTGGTCGGCGACGGTGACCCTCACCCGCGACGGGCCGGCAGCGGCACTCTTGCCTGAAGCACCGGATACGGCGCCCGCGGCCTGGGCGGACTGTGCGACGCGGACGGGCAGGGAGCCGGCCTTCACCGGAGGGCCGGGATTTGCCTTCGCCGACGGCAAGGTTGCGGGCAGCGCGACTTCGGCGCTGCCGGCGGCGGGCCAGCTGACAGGAGCAGGCTTCCACTTCGGCGCCTTGGCCGGAGTCTTGACCGGGCTGGGCTTGACGTCCTTGCCCGGGACGGACTCGTTCTTCTGCACGGGGCGCGGCTTGACGCCGGCCGGGCCGGCCCAGGCCGGCCCGGCGAGCAGCGAAACGGTCAGAGCTGCCGATGTCGCCCCGACAATACCCACCCTGAGTGATCGTTTTCTCTGAAAACGATCACCTCCGAACAATTCGGGCATCACGCTTATCTTTCTGAGCACAGCAAACCCCCCACGGGAATTAAGAGACAGATAAACCCGCAGCCAACACGCCCTGAACGCACGACGCAAGCCTCATCTTGACCGCCGTTGACCTGCTAAAACGCGCCGATCTGTACGGAAGTGGATCATTCCGCATCGGCGGGGTGATGTGAGTTCTGATTCATACTCAGGTCTTGCTATGCCAATGCGAATCACTTCGCCTACTCTGCGGTGATCCATGCCTGGCGTTCTCAGAAAGACTGAAATCTTCATGAACCGACGAAGAGCCGGCGCGCACCTGCCCCGCTCACTCGCAGCCCTCGTGGCCCTCGTCCTCCCGCTCACCGCGGCCGACCTGCTTGCCGAGCCCGCAACGGCCACGGCTGCCGAAGCGGCCCCGGCCGACAGCCCCACTGGCTCTGGCGATGACCACAAGTCCGCATCGGAGGTGAAGGCCTTCGGCCTGGCCCGCGAATCCGGCGAGCCGGTCGAGATCATCGACCGCCGCACGGAGACGACCGAGACGTACGCGAAGCCGGACGGGAGCCTGACGCAGAAGCAGTACACGCTGCCCGTCTGGACCCGCTACGACGCGATGTGGCGGCGGACCGATGACACCGTCATCAAGCGCGAGGACGGCACGATCGGCCCGACGGCCGCGTTCGGCATCACGTTCTCCTCCGGCGGGGACGGGCCGATGGTCGAGATGGACAACCAGGGCAAAAGTCTGGCTCTGACCTGGCCCGGCACGCTCCCCGAGCCGGTGCTGGGGGAGAACACCGCGCTCTACGAGTCCGTGCTTCCCGGAGTCGACCTCAAACTGATCGCGAACGTCAACGGCTTCGCCCAGCACCTCGTCGTCAAAACCCCCGAAGCCGCCGCCAACCCGGCACTGAAGGCCATCAAGCTCGGCATCACCGCGGTGGGTGTCACCCTCGACGACACCGCGGGCGATGAGCTGCTGGCCAAGGACGCGGGTGGCCAGATCGTCTTCAGCGCGCCGAAGCCCACCATGTGGCAGCAGCCCGCCGACGAGAGCCCGGCTCCCCTCGCCAAGTCCGCCACCCAGCCCAAGAGCGTCCTGCTCATGCAGGCAACGGAGCCCGCGGCTCCTCAGCAGGCCGACGTCGGCGCGGACGTCAACGCGAACACCCTCACGCTCACCCCTGACCCCGTACTCCTGGCCTCGGCCACCCGATTCCCCCTGATCATCGACCCGCCCTTCACCGGCGGCAAGACGGGCATCTGGGCGACCGTGTACTCCGCTACCCCCTACTCCGCGTACAAGTGGGGCTCGGGCTGGCAGTCCGACAACCCGGCGGACGAGCCCCGCGTCGGCTACAACGGCACCGGAGACACCCAGGCCTTCTTCTCCATGAAGATGGACGGCCTCCACGGAGCCAACATCCGCGACGCTTCCTTCGCCGTCGTGCAGACCCACTCCTGGGGCTGCGATCCCGCCGCGGCAGGCCCCACCGAACTGTGGGCGTCGAGGAGCATCGAGAGCACCACTCCCACCTGGGCGACGCGCAACAACTTCTGGACCTACAAACTCGACGAACGCAAGTTCGCCCACGGCAACCCCACCTACTGCCCCGGCGAGGAGGGCGCCGACTTCTACTCCCCGGCCCTGACCGCCTACATCCAGGAATCCGCGAACACCAGCGGCAACCCGGTCGCCCTGGGCCTGCGCGTCCCGAACGCCTACCTCGGCAACCACAACAGCTACAAGCGCCTGCGGAACAACCCCGTGCTCCAGGTCGACTACAACTTCGCCCCCGAGGTCCTCGCCACCGGAGCATTCGAAGGCAACTTTGAACCTGAGGGCGACGGCAACAAGCCGGTTCCCTGCGGCGGCATCATCCGCAACAGCGGCCTGGCCCTGACCGCCACCATGCGCGACCGCGACGGCGGGACCGTCACCCCCGGCTTCGAGGTTATGAACACGGCGACCGGCCAGTACATCCCGGTCAACGACGTCAACTCCGTCGGCTACGGCGGCACAGGAACCGCCATGGTCTACGGCAAAGACCTCCCCAGCGGTAGATACAAATGGCGGGCCCTGGCCAAGGACGAAGAGGCTTCGTACAGCCCCTGGACCAACTTCTGCGACTTCACCGTCGACGCCGTCGGACCCAAGTACCCCGTCACCGTCACCCAGCCGAACGGCATCGCCCTCGTCCCCAGCCAGGCACGCGAACCGCTGAAGCTCAAGCTCAAGAACCCGGCCACCGACCTCGCCGGTTTTTGCTGGAGGATGGACCGGCCCATCTCCGTCTCCAGCACCACCTGCGCCGGAGCCAACTGGGTTCCCGTCACCACCGGCGTGAACGAAGCCGTCATCACGGTCGTCCCCCTCGGCTGGCCGCAGAGCACCCTGTACGTCACCGCCTTTGACAAGGCAGGCAATCACTCACCGTCCGACGGCGCGGCCGACACCATCAGCCTGGTGACGACACGGGCACAGTTCGTCTACCCGCCCGGCGAGAGCCCAGAGACCAACACTCCGGCGCCCGTCAGCGACCTGAACGGTGACCTCAACGGTGACGGCTACACCGACATGCTCGCCACCGAACCCGACGGTGGCCTACGCAGCTACACCGGCGACGGAGCCGGACACGTCCAGGGCACCGTCATCGGAGCCTCCGGATGGGACGGTGCGCTGATCGCCCACGGCGGGGACTTCACCAACTTCAGGAGCTCCACCGGCCCTCCGGACGGCTACGAGGATGCCATCGTCCGCCTGAAGACAGGCGAGATGTGGCTCTACCCCGGCGATGGCCAAGGGGCGCTCTTCGGCGCGAACCGCCGCCCGCTGAAGGCGCCGTCCCGGGTGGGCGACGGAGGATGGGCAGTATTCCAGCAGATCGTCACTCCCGGAGACGTGAACAACCGCACCGACTCCGGTTACAAGCAAGGCAACGACCTCCTCGCCCTTGAGTGCACCCACTACACCGGAAGCGTCTGCACGAGCGTCGGCATGCGCCTGTACTCCGGCCAGACCAAGCCCGGCGACAGCAGCCCGGAACAGGCCGAACCCCTCAACCTCCAGGAGATGCCCACCGACATCCCAGGCCCTACCGGAGGCTGGATCAACCACAGCATCGTCATGGTCGCCGACCTGAACGACGATGGCATCAAGGACATCGTCACCCGCAGCAGCGAAAACGTCGCCCTCTACCTTCACCGTGGTCGGATCGCCAATGGTGTCTACAGCGTCGACAGCGCCGGCAAACAACCAGCCACCTACGCCAGTACCGCCTGGGGGCCCAACTCCCGGATCCTGGCCACCAGCCACGGAAATGCTCAGGGAACCGTGGTCACCAAGACCATTCAGGACGGCAGCGCCCAGATCGAGTACAAGGTGTTCCAGCCCACGGCCGGCGACGAACTCGGCGACGTGTGGGCGACCACCCCCGCGGACCCCAACTACAGAGTCAGGTACGTCGGCGACGACGGAACCGGCAAGCTCTGCCCCACCGGCTGCCTCCTTCTCTACCCAGGCGGCACCACAAGCATCGAAGCCGCCCGCCTGGTCGGAGAGAGCGGATGGTCCACCAGCATCAAGGGACTCTTCTGACACTCCCCCCAACCAACCTCTGTGGCCCCCGGCATGCCGGGGGCCACAGCCCTGTTCCGAGGTGTCTGACGGCCTCGCCGGGGGACGTAGCTGGATGACCGCGGCGGGCTGGCTCCCGTACAACCCGAGCCATCGCCGGTAGGTACGCCGTGCGGTTTCCTCGACTGCCCACTCGCCCATGGTCGCGGGGCCGCCCTCAGCGTGCTGGAGGACGACCAGGAACATGGTCACCCCGTCACCGTCGGCGTAGCCGTGGCGCTCTGCGCGGCGGCGAGCCGGCGCCGCGCAGAGCCGGTCAGCTCCACGCTGCTCCAGGACCGGGTCCCCCGTACCAGCAGTCCGGCCGCCTCCAGCTGGGCCAGTTGATACGCGACGGAGGAGCTGCTCGACAGCCCGGCCATCACCCCGATCTCCCGGACCGTCGGGCCCGTGCCGTGCACCGTGATGTAGCTGGAGATCGACTCAAGGATCCGGATCCTGCAGGACGTCAGCCGGATCATGCCACCGCCTCCCAGCCGGACGCGCGGGCCCGGCGCACCAGCTCGGCGCGCCTCGCGGAGGAGTACCCGGGGGTAGCCCAGTACGGGTGGGACGCCAGCGCCCCGGACAGGCCGATGAGCCGGCGGCGCAGCTCGGTGGAGCCCTGCGTGGGGGTGAGCCGGGCGAGTGCCTCGTAGGTGCGGATCCACTCGTACTGGAGGCGGATCAGGTCGTGGGGGAAAAGCGGAGCCATCCCCTCAGTAGCTCACATGTTCGATTTCCGAGGCAAGGCGACACCTCGGGCCGGATCGGGTGTCAGCGTCGAGGTTGGCCGCAGCGTAGCGGTTGCGGCACTTTTGGTGATGCTTGCGTGCCAGTGGGGCGGGACCTGCAGCGTGGCCATGGCGGTGACTCGGCGGTTTTACGGTTCGAGTGGCTCAGCTGTGCCTGCTTGCGCCGGACTGCCTGGGCGGGGTGGAGCGGCGACGATGATCAGGAAGCGGCGTCGGCCAGGATCGCGCGACGGGCGTCGATCGCGGCAGCAAGCAGGCGTTCGTCCAGCATCATCTCGCCGTCCCTTGTGGAGTCGTTGACCGGTATCCGGGTACGCCGGTCGATCAGTGCCGTCAGGGACGGCAGTGCGGGCACCGCTCGCCGGCCCATTCGTGCGAGGCCTTCCGAGTAGTACTCGCCCATCCCGTAATCACCCAGGTGCGGTGTCATGAGAGCGAGAAGGCGGGGAAGAGCCGTGGGACCGGCGTGCCGCAGCCATAGCGGAGCGCATGCCGCCTGAATGCGGCCAGGCCGTTTGAAGGTGAGGTTGTACAGCTGGGCAGCCTGCCGGAACGTCAGCGGGCCCGCGTCCAGCAGGGCCGAGAAGATCTCGGGGGCACGTTGAAGTCGCCCGGTATCCACGGGCTTGGCTTGAAGGACCGCCGCGGCCGCGGCGCAGTCGTACGACGGCGGCGGGCTGCCGGAAGGGCGATGGGCCTTGGGATACGGAGTGAAGGGGACCGCGGCGATCAGTGCGCGGTGTGTCCGCATGGCAGCCTCCGAGATGGAGGCGGTGGTAAGGGCTTTGGCCATGGCAGGGCTGATCCCCTTTCCGCAATGACGGACCAGCAGAGGCAGGAGTTCGACCGGGGCCGCCCGCCAGTGATGACAGGCTTCCCGAGCCAAGCCGGCGCCGATGTCCCGGGTGGCGGGATCACCGACGAGTCGCGCCACCAGGGCGTAGACGTGATGCTCGCGCCCCAGCCTGTACAGGACCCAACCCCAGCGCCGCCCGACTCCGTCCAGGTGGCGCGACGCCTCCCAGGCATCGGTGAGCAGAGCCCTGTCGAGCAGCGGCCACTGCCGCGGAGGGGCGTCGCTCAGGGTCTGCAGTCGGGCAAGGAAGCGGACGGAGGCCAAGGGGTCGTCTTGCAGGTGCGCGACGGAGCCTCGGAGCCAATCGGCGAGGGCAGTACGCACCACGGGCTCGGTGAGTTCACCGAGAGCCCGGAGCGCGATATCGCGGCTTCCGGCGTGCACGACGAGATACGCGGCCCGGCGCCGTACCTCTTCATCAGGGTCGGTGAGTCGAGCGAGCGCGGCCTCGACGGCCTCGGGCCAGGGGCGCCTGTCCCCGGCGGATGACAGGAGTTCCGTGGCCTCACGACGTACGAACGCATCGTCGGACCGTGAGAGCTGAAGCAGTCGGACGGCTACAGGGCCGGCGCGATCGGCCCGTATCGCGTCGATGATCGCGATGCGGGCAGGGTGGGCGGCGGTCGTGGCGTGTCCGGCGGACACGGCCTCGTCCAGCCATTTCATCGGACGGGGCGGTGGCCGCCCTTCCGCACAGAAAATTCGATCATGCGGCTGATCATTCCACGCACAGCAACTGCCGGGCCACGATTTTTGTCCCCTACAGGCAGGGATGCTCGCTTGCTGTGCATGGCCGTCTGGGCAAGTACACGCTCACGAGCTCTGCGGACGGGCTGTCGTAGGGCGCCCTTAACGACCCCTACGCGGCGGCGCCCGTCATTCATTGGCGGGACGTCCGTCCAGTTGGGGAGGAATCCGGGTTCCTGGCCCGTGACGCCTGACCGCGACCGTCCGCGTTGGGAGTGGGCGCCGCTGGAGCGGGTGGGGCCGCTTCGGTTTGGGATGAGCCCGGTCCAGGTGGCGACCGCCCTCGACGGCGAGATACCGGCAGGCCGGCTTGGCAACTTCCCCCATTGGAGCTTCCGCAGAGACGGACAGTGGAATCTCAGCGAGGACCGACTCGAGAAGGCCGGGGTGAGCGCGCACTACTGGACACATCCAGACGGCGTCCCGCGGCTTGGTGGCGTGACCGCGTACGGCCGTACCGGACCTCAGGTTCTCTACACGGGCATCCCGCTGGTCGGTGTGACGCCCACCGTCCTCGACGCGGCGGTGATCCAGCATGTCGAGAAGCATGACCTGGGCATGCGGTTCAGTCCGGAGGGTGCGGTCGCCCCGGACGGGCTCAATCTGGCCTTGGGCATGGCGAGGGTCGGGGACACCGCGGTCAGCGAGGCCACGTTCTACGGGGAGCACTGGGAGATGTAGGTGCGTGCGCCGGCCTGGCCCGCCGCACGCAGTTCATGCGCACCGATTTGAGCACGGAGTTGGCCAGGAGCGCGATAATCGGCCAGCCTGAGCAGCGGCATCTGTGCAGGTCAGGCCCCGTGGCCGACGATGCTGGGGGAGGGAACCTCTTTCACAGGCAGCCGCATCCTGTGCCATAGAGCAAGAGGAACGCACCTGTCGCGGCGGTCAGCGTGAAGCCAACCGTTGTCGCGGCGGCGAGGCCCCGCCGGCGGCGGCCCTTTGCGGTATCGCGGAAGGCCTTCCAGGCGCCATGGGCGAGGAACAGACTGAGCAGTCCGGCGCCTGCCACAGTCAAGTTCGGGCTGAAGGACCAGCTCAGGTAGACGATCAGAGCCAGGCAAGCGAGCAGGGCGCAGGCGAGCAGGGTGAGGATCAGCTCGGCGACGGCTTCCCCAGCCGTCTCCCTCAGGAACCCGCTGATTCCCTTCGCTGCCCGTCGGACTCCCACGGCTTTCCCCGTCCTCGACACCACGTGGCCCGCCCGGGACCCGATATGGAGGACCTATGCGGGGCCGGAATGGTTGCAGGGACACCGTGGCCCACCGTCGGTGAGACCCACATACTCGACTGGCCGACTACGACGCTCACTCACAGCTGCTGTGACTGCTGTCCTGTGCCATCGAACCTCGATCGATGGCCAAGGCTTCGGTGCCAGAGCCCGTTCTCGCGAACAATGCCACCCCACCCCTCTGGCACAACGCCGCGCGCAGGCGACACCGCCTCGGTAGCAGAGGCGCCTGCGGCGTCTCGAACCGGCGACAGCGTCACCGTCAGCACTCCCTCGCAGGTGGCCCTCAGTTCGTGAGGAAGGCTCCCTCGCGACAAGGGCGGCAGACGAAGACGTAGCCCAGCTGACCGCCGAGGTTCATCGCGGTCTCCCGGGTTATCCCCTCCTCCAGGTGTGCCGCGAACTCCATGGTGCCGGTACAGGAGGGACACACGGGCAGGCGGTCGTCCTCAAGGTAGGAGGGGCTGCCTCCGAGTGACCCAAGCACTTCGCGCTGCTTCCCGAATCGTTCTTCGGGTTCCCGCTTCCATCCCGAGCGGGCAAGGTCGTAGGCGTCAGCCTCGATCCCTTCCTCGTCGCAGGCATCTTCGGGGTCGATCGTCACGACGTGGGTGCGGATGGCCGAGGTGGCGGGCAGCAGCGTCAGTCCCGCCTCGGGCACGGCTACCGGCCGCAGTTCCTCCCGGGGAAACAGATGGACCCTGTTCGCGCTGGAGCTCGCGTCCCAGAACTCACACGCCCCGGGGTCGTTCTGACACAGGAACACCGACAGGACACCGTCCTCGACGGGGAGATGAGCGAAGAACTGAAGCGGTCCCCCGCATCCGCACAGGGGCCAGACGAATCCGGCCGGAGCCAGCGGCACGCCCCCGGTACGCGGGACGTCGGAGTCGGCCGGTGCGGAGCCGTCGTAGATCATCAGCGCTGTCTGCATGGCGAGAGGCTACTGGCCACCTGTGACAGGCGGGCCGGGGGGATAGGGCCGCCGCAGGCCCTGTGCGCGCCCGCTGGCGGCGATGCTGAAGTGCGCCCTCACGAGCCGAGACGGTTCAGCTCTGCGAGCCCCTGTGAACGGGAGGGGAGTCTCCACAGCCGCAGGCTTATCCACAGGCCGACTCGCCACGTGCGCGCGGGATGGGACGATCATCCCCATTCCGACATGAAGGAGGGGCTGTTGATGTCTACATCGGCGCTACCGGAACTGGACCGGCGGCTGGACTCCGAGGACTCGGCCGCGGTGCTGGCGGCGGCTTGGGATGTCTTCGGCATGATCGCCAAGCTCGCGCACGGCATCACCTTCGACGAAGGCAGTGACGAGCTGCAGGCGATGATCGTCTCGCAACAGTGCTCGGAAGGGCGCGACCGCCTTCCGCTGCCCGGAACGAGCCTGCCGGTCTCGGCGCCGCCCCTGGAACCGGAGGCCGCCGGCCTCGCTCCGTACGTACGGCTGCTGGAGCACGTCAGCGTCTCGCTGACGCGCCTGTCGGCCGGCGAGGTGGCGGACGAGGCATCGGCCCGGGCGCTGGTCGAGGTCGGGGAACTGGCGTCCGGTGCGGCCGTGGCCCTGTCCTTCGTTCGGGGGAAGTGAGATGGCGACTCTCGGGGAGCTGTTCGACGTCGCGATCGTGCACCTGCGGGAGGTGGCACAGACCCCTCTTGCCTCCGTCGCCTCCGATGAGCGCGCCGCTCTGGCCGACGAAGTCGACGGGCTGCTGTTACAGATGCAGAAGGGTCTTGGTCCCAGGGCGTACGCCCCTGCCCCGGCAGCCAACGAAGACCAGCGGCGCCGACGGGACCTGACTCAGGCGGAGCAGAACTTGGAGGACGGCCTGGTCGACGCACGGAAATCGCTGGGCACCGCTCGCCGGTACCTGGCCCCGCAGGCAGGGGAGGGCGGGCCGGCCGGCGAACGGATCGGCTTGGCGGCGCAGGCCGTGGGCGCCGTGCGCGACACGATCAGCAGCCATCTCGGTCCCGACCGGGCCCCGCTGACGCCGTACGCCTACCTCCTGCGGCACCAGAAGGCCTTCGACTACCTAGCCCGGCGGTACTCCGAGGTCGCTTGGGAGGCGGGCCACGTTGTACACCGGCTCTCCCAGGGTGCCGAGCATCCCGGCGCGGTCGACGCCTTCCAACAGGCCAAGACATCCCTCGACCACGCTTCCGTCTACGCGCGGGCGGCGACCCGCGACGCCGATCACGACCTGGCCTCCTTCCCTGCGGCGCTGCCCGTCGAACCCGTCCAAGCGGCGGCGACGGACGAAACCAGCGCCATCACCACCCGCCTCGCAGAGGACAGCGAGCGCCTCTCCCGCGCCGCGTACACCGCCCTGCACGACAGCGCGGAGCAGCGGCTCAGCGGCTCGGACCTCAAGCAGATCTCCTCCTGGAACGCGATGAGCCGGCTCATCGCGGGACGGACCCTGATGCATGTCGCCGGGGAAATGACGGACGGCACCGTAAAGGACGGTCTGAAGAGCGCTGCCATGGCGCTGCGGGAATCCTCGAAGGCCTGGGACAAGGCCGCCGCCGCCTGGGGAAACGTCGTCGATACGGGCGATCCCCGGGAACACCCACCGCTCCGGCCGCCGGGCTACGCCCAGGTCCGCCAGGGCCAGGCAGTGAAGATGCCGTCGACCGACCCCCATCCCGCGGTGGTGATCTCCCGTACCAGCACGGTGCGCCTGGGCCAGCTGCTGTTCGGCCCGCAGTGGACGCCCAAGCAGCCGCCGGGAGCACCCAGGCCGGCCGGCGACATCGTCGCCGACGCCGGAGGAGCGGGAGCCCTCGCCGCGACCGCCTACCGGCTCTCGGCCACCGGCTGGCAGATGGCGGGGGCCGCCCCTTGGGTAGTCCGGCGCGCCGAGGCCGGCCTGGTGACCAACTCCGATGAGCACCGGACCCGGACTCTCGACAAGAACCGCGCCTTCTACCCCGTCCACGCGCGACAGGTCGAGTCGCTGGCCGGGGCCTACGCAGCTGCGATGGGCGCGGAGCAGAAGAGCGCCGCCGCGCTCCTGTCCGCCGCGCAGAGCGCGGGCACGCCCGTGCCGCGGGCGATGCTGGACGCTGCTGCCCATCAGTCGATCGCACAGGAACAGAAGTGGGCCCCCACACAGCCGGTGCAGGCTCGGCAGCGGGTGCTGCCCCGGGCGTACGTCCCCACCGACCTGGCGATCGGGCGCCACCCGGGACTGCGGCAGTGAGCCCGTCCGATCGCGCTCGTGGGCAGTTTGGTGTCCGGACCGCGAGAATCACCTTGTGAGTACACCAACACAGTCCCCTCGGCTCGTCGGACGCGGCGTCAGCACCCTTATCCCGCAGAGCGCTACTGATCAGGCCATGGCCGCGCTCACCGGACTGGAGACCGTGCCCGTGCACATCGGGCTCCTCCAGGCGGCCGCCCTGCTGTTGGAGGACGCCGCGCGGACCGCTGCCGACGAGTCGACGAAGGCCGCCATGGCCAAGACGGCCGGCATGCTGCGGGCCGCCATGTAGCTGACGGTCGCTTGGTCCACGGCAACCATGACGGCTCAGGGGTCCCGCCTCCCCGGAGCATCAGATTGACGAGCCTGCGGTCCTCGAGGTCGTGTGAGACATCCCCGCGTGCGGGGAGCAGTGAGCTTGCTGCGCGGCCCCATGTACGCAGGTGGGGTCATCCCCGCGTGCGCGAGGAGCAGCCCGCACTGCCGGCGCCCATGATGTACAGCTCGGGTTGATCCCCGCGTGCGCGGGGAGCGGCGGAGCCCAGGCGTCTTGGACGGCTGGGGAAAGCCTCCACCCCTCTGGAGGTACGGAGGCTGTCCCGTGGCCGACCGACCAGCAAATTCGGACCCGATCGGTTCAGAATCAGCCGCACGCAATCGTTTGCCCCCTCGCATGGCTGGACGCTGCCAAACTGTCGAAAGTTCAGCGAAGCAGGCTCGTCGGGGGAGAGCACAGTGGCGCAGAAGAGCGACAAGCCCTACTACCGGGCGGGACACTGGGTACGGCCGTCAGCCGTCAAGCAGGTGAAGAAGCCCGCGACGGGCGTCATCTTCGTGGCTGCGTTGCTGGCCATCGCTACGTGGAACACGGTATTCGGCGATGACAGCGGGACTCCTGCTCCTGCTCCGCAGCAGCCGATCCCGACCGCCGCAGCCACTCCCTGAACAGGTCTCTCAACTCCGACCGTTCCGCCGGGACGCCCTACGCCTACCTACCCATCGCTCCAGCAACGTGGGACCACGTTCCTGGCTCGGTCGTGAGCCGATGGGCCGGGCGACTGCCTCGGTCTTCGTCTCTGCCAGCAACCGTGTCCACACGGCTTGCCACTCGGCGACCTGCGTATCCGGCACGCCGCAGGCAGACAGGTACGCCTCTGTGGTCTGCCAGGTCTTGGGCAGGTCCTCGCGGTTCAAGAGCCGGCTGACGGTGCCGGCGGAGACGCGCCCGCCAGAACGTCGGCTGACCATCTGATGGGTGAGGCCGCTCGTGACGCGAACGTCTGACAACGCCTTTGAGAAGCCCTCGACCGTGCGGATGCCCGAAGGGCTGGGCCAGCAGCGTCCTGCCACCTGGCTGTTGTGGGCGGGAGGAGCGGAACCCGATGCCGGCAGGTACGCCGGGTTGCGGCCGAGCGCGAGCTGCGCTCCCGTGTTCCTGTCTCGCGCCTGTGGTACGGGGCGCCCCTTGGCGGCCAGGTTGATGCGCATGTGCCGGTACAGGGCGCCGAATTCCAGCAGCTCAGGCCCGTGGGGTATGCCCCTCTGCAGAGTGTCCAGGAGCTCGCCCGTGAAGGCGGTGAACCGCTCGCCCGGTGGGGCAAGCGCTGTGCGCGTTTCTGCCGCAGCGGCCAGCAGGAATGTTCCCTCCACGGATGCCTGATCGGCCAGATCTGCGGGGCCGCCCATCGACCCCAGGGCACGGCCGCTGAAGCAGCAGTCGAGGACGACGACGCATCGCTCCGCCCGGCCGGTCAGCAGCGCCTGCCGTAGCCACCGGTAGGACAGCCCGGTCTCGACCCGTTGCTGCCTCGACTGCGGCATCGCCAGATAGAGATCGTTCTCCGGGTCTACCAGCCCATGACCCGCGAAGTAGACGAGCACGGTGTCACGCGCCTGCTCGGCTGCCGCCCGCACCGCGGCCATGGTCGTCTCGGCAGTCGTGGGGTTGGAGAGGGTCACACAGTTCTCCGACGCCAAACCCCAGGAGGAGGGTTCTGCCAGTGCCGCTGCCAAGGCCGCCAGGTTGTTGGACACCGCCGGCAGTTGCTCAAGGTGGTCATAGCGACTGGTACCTATCAGCACAGCTCGGGTCGCGCCGGGATCAGGCAGCGCGCTCACGCCTCTGGTGCCTCATCCGCAGCCGGTGCCTCAAGGGCTCGGACAACACGGCCGATCTCGTCGGCGGTGGACTGCGTAAGCACGATCACGGTGTCGCCCCGCCTGATCTCGATCGGCGGGTCCTGGGGCCTCGTACGTTTCCAGGCAGCCAGTGCCACCACGAAGGAGGCAGCGCTCCAGCCGTTGTCGGTCACCAATTGGATGACGTCGACCAGGCCGCCCATCTGCCCGGACTCGGGAGGCTGTTCCCGGAGCGTCAGCGAGGAGGACCTCCGGATGTCCGTGTCTGCCTGAAGCCAATGGTGCAGTGAGCGCAGCTCGTCGGCTTCCGCCGTCACCCGTACGTCAACGCGCATGGTTGCCCCTGTCTCCACGTGTCGGCCCTCTCGTGCACCACCATCGTCTGGTAGAGCGTGCCGTCTGGAGTGCGTTTGGCTCATTACCGCCCTTACCTGGTGCGGAATGAGCGGTCGGCCAAAGCCTTCGGCGTGCATCCACCCCGGCCGCAGGACGCGACCGCTGCCCAGTCCGAGGGGATTCCCAGGTGGCCGCAGCCGATGAGGGCGGCGGGGTCATCCCCGCGTGCGCGGGGAGCAGGCTTACGGACCTGCCACTTTAGGTCGGCAGCAGCACGTTCTGAAGCACTTCCAGCGAAATCGACATCTCTGACAATTCCCACGCATGGAACAAGATCACCTGCCATCCTCACACCACTAGCCGCCGCTCCCCGATGCACATCACCACTCCAGAAGAAGCAGACGGGGCCCACCAGCTCGGCCAGTCACGAAAGTGGGCCGAATGCGATGCCAGAGCCGCGGGCGTGCGTCTGTACCGCCCTGGACACCGAGCCCCCCGCCATTGGGAGGCCAGCGGAACACCCGTACGTTCCGAGCGGTACGGCATCACCTGCGAGGCAGCAGCAAAGATCGTCGCCCCACCCCACTGTGCCGCAGCCGCTGACGGCGGACCGCGACGCTGCGCGGCCGGGGCCTCCCGGTCGGCCGGCCCCAGGCGCCTACGTGGATGCCCGCAGCAGTCGTAGCCCGCGTAGGCCCCACGCAGGACGCGCCATGCGCCCGGTGGGGACCGTACGCGCGTCTGCGGTACCGGGGACGGGCGGGACGCGGGATAATCGGGTTCATGGTCATGCTCTCCTCCAGCAGCGCGGCGCCCTCGGCGGCCGAGGTGCTCCACGCCCGGTACGCAGGCCGGCTGCCCGCCTCGCTGGAGAAGCTTGCGGGGCCGCGCCACGGCGTGGTCGAGCTGCCACTGCACGTCGCCTGGTCCGGACTGCGGTCCTACGACCTGGACCGCCCGCGCCTGCGCATGGGCCTGTACCGCACGGTCCTGGCCGAGGGGCAGCACGAGGACCTCGTCACCCTCCTGAACCGCGACCTCCTCCTCGCGCAGTGGCCCGTCCTTCGCACCCTCGTCAGCCGGCACCTGCGCGAGGTCTGGGAAGACGCGTTCCCCGAGCTGCTCGATGCGACGGAGTCCGCCGCCGCGTGAAGCTGACCGACCTGCACCGCCGGCTCCTCGCCGCCGTGATCGACATCGGCGCCCCGTACCCCCTGGTGATCACCGGCGGGTACGCCGTCCAGGCCCACGGCCTCGTCGAGCGCCTCAGCCAGGACCTCGACGTCGCCACCGAGAACCCCGCCCCGATGGCCGAGATCGTCACCGGCCTGGAGCAAGGCCTGGCGGCCCGGGGCTGGCAGGTGCGCGTGATCGCCGTGGACCCCCTGTCGGCCCGGCTGATGGTCGTCGACCCCGGCACCGGGGAGGAATGCGAGGTCGACGTCCTCAAGGAGCACTTCTGGAACCCGCCGGCCCAGACTGAGTACGGGCCGGTACTTGCCTTCGACTCCGTCATCGGTACGAAGGTCCGTGCTCTGGCAGACCGCGGCGCCGTCCGCGACTTCATCGACGTCCACGCCGCCTCCCACCACCGCACCACCACCGAGCTCGAGCGCCTGGGCGAGCGCCACGGCCGCGACGAGTTCCGGCTCCAGGACCTCCGTGACCGCCTGGCCGGCGCAGACTGGGCGGACGACGACGAGTTCGCCGCGTACGGCCTCACCGAGGACGAGACTGCCGAGCTGCGCACCTGGGCCCGTCGCTGGACGGACGACCTCGACCAGCGGCTGCACGAGCACACCCAAGGCCACGATTACGAAGCCTGAGGCAGCACTCTCGCCCCGGCCGCCGGACGATCCCGGTGGTGGGCGGAGATCCAACCCCATGGGCGCAGAGGCAAGCTCACCCGGTGCTGGCCTGCCCGGCTGTGCCTGCCCAGGTGCCCGACGGGCAGGTGCTGCTGGGTCTACATCGATGCCCCTGGGGTGCGGACCGCTGTCGGCGCGGGAAGCGCGACCCGGGGAGTCGAGGCGGCCGCCTTCTGTGCCGGCCTGGCCGTACCGGGTGGCAGGGTGACCGCGAGCCGGGCCGCGTGTTGGTCGGCCGTCTGGGCCAGGACCTGCAGGGCATGGAGGTCTGCGGGGGCGAAGCGCGCGGAGCCGACCACTGCGGTGACGAGGGCCTTGGCCCGCTCGGCGACGTCACTGTACGGACCGACGGCTGTTCCCGGCCCGCTTTCATGCGGCGGCAACTGCCTCCAGGCGTCTCGAAACTCGGCGACCCTGCGGTGGCCGGAACTAGCCAGCTCCTTGCCCATGGGGTTGGCGATCCACTCCTGGAAGCGCTTCGTCACCTCTTCGGCGGCTCGTACGGAGTCTTCGCGGGTGGCGTACGGCGTCGGGGCCTTTCGCTCGATGAGCCGCTGCCTCGGCGCCTCGGCAGGCGCCTTGGCCGGCACTGCGGCGGATCCCGGTACGGGCACAGCCACGGCCACGTTGCTGTAGGTGAGGGTCGCATCGGAGAGCTTGAGCAGGGCGTCGGCGGTGGGGAGGTCGCCCTGGAGACGTCGGGCCAGTGCTGACGCGGAGGTCGAGATGGCCTCGCAGGCGCGGATGGACGCGGTCTTCCAGAAGCCCTGGAACCGGATGTCGGCCTTCAGGTTCTCCCAGTAGGGTCCGGCGTTCTCCTTCATCACGTCCCAGACGTGCCTGAGGGCGCCTCGGACGGTCTGGATGCGCTGCCAATCGGGGTGGTCCTTGAGGCTCTCGGCGTGGGCGTCCACCCCCGCCTCGGCTGTCTCGACCGCCTTCGCCGCGCCGGGAACTGCCTGGGTGGAGTCAGCAACGGGAGCCGGCGCCGAGATCGGGGCCCAGGGCGTCTGGGTGGGTGCGGCGGGCGGCGGTGTGGCAGCGGGCGGCGAGCCGAGGACGGCCAGGTCCTCAGCCACGGCAGCACGGATCTCGGCCCCCTGGACAGGGAGACCGAGCTCGTCCCAGGCCTCGAGGGCTTTGTCGAATTCCGCCCAGTAGAGGTCTTCCGGGGTCGGGACAGGCCCGGATGCCGTCGGTACGGACGCGGCTCGTGCCTCCGGAGCAGTCGGGGGGACCGGCCGCTCGGGCCCTACCCACAAGGGCATGGGCTCGCGGCCGGGACGGCGCTCCTGGTCCGTCGGTGTGGCCATTGCGGGTGCCTCCTTGGAGTCGTGGGGCGCCGCGGCAGGTGGCGACGGCGCGCTTTCTGCGCATCGGCGGTGCGTTGCAAGGTGCCGGGGACGGGCTCGGGCTCGGGCTCGATGTGGTCCTGCTGTCCGGGGCCGGATTCGGGTTCCGGCCTCCCGCCGCGTGCTACAGCGGCGCGTTCCGCTCCGCTTCGCGGCGGCCGAGTTCGGCGGCCGCCGGATGGGCGGGGGGAGCGGTCGTCGTGTCGGAGAGCGTCAGGTACAGGTCGAAGCCCTCGTCGCTGCCGGGCGGCGGGGGCATGCGGAGCGGTGGTTCCTGGTGGGTGCCGGTCGCGCAGGCGGCGAGCTGAAGGCGGGGGGTGAAGGCGTGGAGGGTGTTGATCCAGTCGGCTTCGGCGAGTTCGCGGCCGGGGTCTTCCTCGCCTGCGTAGGTGCGGATCCAGCCGGTGTAGAGGGCGGTGAGGTGTTCGACGACGGCGGAGTGCCGGTACCAGCAGTGCGTGATCGTGTTGTGGAGCTCGAAGGCGGTACGGAGCCAGTCCACCCAGGAGCCGAGTTCCCGCATCCGCATCCGCCGCTCCGCGGGGTCCATGGCCACCCACACCCAGCGTTGCGGCTCCGTCTTCTTCGCGGCGGCGCCTGGTGGTGACGGCCAGAGGTCTGCCGGGTTCAGCGGGTCGGGCACGGATACCTCCTGGGCTCGGTCATCGTCGTCGGCTTCCTACTTCTTGGTGGGGGCGGCCTGGGGGGCCGCGAGGAGCTTCTTGAGGTCCCTGTCGCGGAAGGTGAGGCGCATCTTCACCTTGATCGGCGGCAGGTTGGTGTACTGGGCGATCGCGGTGAAGTCGGGGAGTTGCTGGAGGGAGTGGACCGGGGCGAGGTCGGTCTCGTTGGCCTGGGTGTTCGTGCTGTGCTCGCCGCGGGAGCGGCCGTGGCTGGTCTTCATGACCTCGGTGCGGCCGTAGAGGCCGGAGAAGTAGCGCAGGGTCTCCAGGTCTCCGCAGCCGGGCAGCAGCATGCGCAGGCCGGAGGCGCTCAGGACGGTGTTGGCCTTCTGGACGCCGAGGGATTCGCGGAGCTGGGAGAGGTCGTGCCAGACCGTCAGCATGGCGATGCCCATGCCGCGGCCGGTGGTGAGGATGGCAGGCAGGCGGGGGTAGCGGAGCATGTTGCCGGCCTCGTCGATGAGGAAGCCGACGGCCGGGTCGATGGGCTTGCCGGTGGAGTTGTAGCGGGATTCGGCGGCGTGGATCGCGCCGGCGATCAGGGAGCTGATCAGCGGGGCGAAGCGGTCGGCGTCGGCCTCTGAGGCGATGACGCAGATGGTGCCGCGCTGGTCGAGCCATTCCTCGAAGGTGAAGTCGGAGCGGGCGCAGGTCTCGCGGACCTCCTCGTCGGCGAAGACGCGGGCCAGGACGTTGAGGCTGAACTGGATGGATCCGACGCCGTCCTCGTGCAGGCGGAGCCAGGGGGAGGCGTAGTCCTCGGCGACGTCGGTGAAGCCGTGGGCGAGGAGGACGGCGCGGACGTGGTCGACGGCGTCCTTGCCGAGCGAGATCCAGCGGCGCAGGTCGGAGATCCCGCCGCCGGAGAGGTGGGCGGCGAGGAGGATGCCCTTGAGGACGCTCTTGGCCTGGTCGATCCAGGGGGCGGCGCGCTTGTCGTCGCCGGAGGCGGAGGCCTCGGCGAGCCAGGAGGCCATCCGGTCGGCGGCCTTGGCGTCGGTGCAGTACGCGACGGGGGACCAGTGGTCGCTGTCCCGGCCGGGGATGCCGGCCGGAGCGATGACCCAGATCGGAGGGCGCGGGGATCCGGCTGCGAGCCCATGATCGGACCAGTCCTTGGTGGTCACGCCGATGGCGCCGCGGCGGTCGTAGATGACGTCGAGGTCGGCGGCCTTCGTGGTGGTCACCACCAGGGGACCCTGCCACTCCGCGGCGTTCGGCAGGACCAGGCCGGTCGTTTTGGAGGAGCCGGGTACGCCGAAGACGGTCGCCGAGATGTTGGGCTGGGCGGCGACGATGTTCTTGGTTCGCAGGCCGCGGCCTGCGGTGATGCGGTTGACCCTCTTGGTCGGGTCGTTCGCGGCATACATCTTCCGCTCGACCTTCGGGCCGCCCCACTGGGCTCCGCCGGAGCGGGCGCCGAAGGACAGGGCGCTGGAGATCTTGACGATCAGGGCGCCCAGGGCGAGGACGAAGAACACCGTGAGCCCGTAGAACAGCCAGGACGGCGGGGCCGGGTGGTAGACGGAGCTCGGGCCTTTGACGATGGCCGACAGCACGGTGGTGGGAATGCTGTCCGTGCTGGCGACCCAGCCGTTGCCGGACAGGAGTCCGGCGAGGGGCCCGGCCAGCAGGACCGCGCTGCCGATGGTGACGACCAGGCCGGCGCCGTACGCGGCCAGCAGCGTGTTGTCGTCCAGCCCTGCGGCGGACGGGCCGGTGCGCTCGGACACTTATGCCCCTTCTGTCTTGGGTTCGTTCTGGACTGGGGTCGTGAGATGAGGCGTGCCCTGCTGGATCGGGCAACGGTCGTGAAGGGGTGCTGCGTCTTGGGGGGGGCACGGGCCGGCTCTGCGTGGGGCTGGATCTGTCGAGGGGGTTTCGTGGAGAAGGACGTGAAGCGGGAGCACAGCCCGGAAGCGGCACGGAACGCGTACGAACGGGTCCTCGCTGAGGATCGGCGGGTGATACGGGAGGCGCTGCGCTCCAGTTTCGGCGGAGCGCACTTCGGTCTCGTGCTGACGGCCTTGGCACTCGGTGCGATCGGGTACTTCGAGGGCCCCGAGTGGCCGTTGATCATCAGCGGTGTGTTCGCGGTCTGGTTCGTGCTGGCTCTGGCCGTCGTCCGCCGACGCGGCGGGCGGGGCTGGAAGGCGATCGGGCGGGCATACATCGCGACCTTCGGCTGGGCCCAGTGGCTCTGACCTGACGAACCCACGGGCCTAGATCACCATCTTCTCGTCGGTCTCGAAGAGGCGTTGCTCCGTACGGGAGAGCATCAGCTGGACCGCGTGCGAGCCGCCTCCGCGGCCGACCTTCCACAGCGCGCGGCCGCGCTGGCCGGCGCCCCAGGAGCCGATGAGGTCGCATTCGGAGTCGGTGAGGCCGATGGCCTCGCGGGTGATCTGGAGCGGCCGGGTGTCCTGGGCGAGGCTGATGCGGGTTTCGCAGGAGGCGATCAGGTCGCGGGCGATCGCGACGGCCTCGGAGCCGGCCGCGCCGACGGACTCGAAGTCGGAGAGACGGTGGGTGGCCAGGACCTGGATGGTGCCGGTCGCCCTGCTGAGCCTGAGGTCGGCGTCGATCTTCTTGACCATGGTGGCGCCGCCGGAGCGCATCTGGCGCCACAGCTCGTCGCGTACGACGATCCACGGCTTCTGTCCCGGCTGGTCGATGGCCGACTGAGCCCAGCTGCTGACGCAGGTCAGGACCATGGCCACCGTCTCGTCCCCGTACTCCTGCAGCGCTGAGATGTCGACGGACTGGATGGGGGCCTCCCAGTCCAGGTTGATGCTGGTGGCCTCGTCGAAGAGTCCTCCGAGGTGCCCGGTGACCATGCCGCCGAGTGCCGAGCGGATGGAGGCCATCTGTTCGCGGGCCCGCTGGATGTCGCCGTCGCGGATGCGGAGCTCGCGGGCCATGGCGTCGGTGGGGTCGCGCAGGCGGTCGTAGACGAGGGGGAGGGTGGGCACGGCGAAGCGGGTGGATCCCGTGCCGTGGAGCTCGCCCGTGACCTCGCGCACCGCGACGTCGAGGGCTTCTTCCTCCTGGGGCTGGAGGGTGCGGCGCAGCTGGAGTTCGAGGAGCGCCTTGAGCAGGGTCAGGCGGCGGCGGTGGATCTCGGTGAGGCGGCCCTTCAGCTCGGCCGGGTCCTTGATGAGGTCGAGGCCGGCGCCGAGCGGGCCCGCGTCCAGGGGGTTGAGGCGGCCGGGCAGTCCGGGTCCCAGGCGTACGGGTTCCACCCCGAGGTGGCGGCACATCGCCTCGTACTCGCCCTTGACGTCCCCGGCGATGAGCGTGCGGTGCCCGAACGCCATCAGGCGCAGGGAGAGCGCCTTGATGTGCGCGCTCTTACCCGAGCCGGGGATCCCGGTCACCATCACGTTGGGGTTGGTGCACAGCCCCTCCTTCACCCAGACCGCGGGGTGGGCGCTGAAGGCCTCCGTGGTCAGGACGTTGCGGCCGATGTACGCGCCGATCGGCGGCAGGCTCGCGGCGTGCAGGAACGGGTACATCCCGGCGGCGTTGGCCGTGTCCGCGCGTACGACTTCGGTACGGGGCGCGGAGGCGGCCCGGCCCGCGAAGGGGTGGGTCCATCCCTTCCTCGGGGCCACACGCATCGAGGTCTCGGGGTCTTCGAGGAGGCGGGCGCGACGCTCTTCCCGGGCGGTCCGCTGCTGCGGGAGCGGTACCGGCGGACGGTCGGCGATGCCTGCCGCCTCGTCGATGCCGATGGCTTCGAGGAGGGTGTCGCCGGCGCAGCGGCGGGAGAAGAGGCCCATCAGAATCCCATCCGGCGGTCGGGCAGGCCCTGGCCGAGGGGGAGGGCGCCGGTGGCGAAGCCGGTGTCCTGGGCTCCCCACATGCGGCGGACCTCCAGCCCGGAGGCTGCGGCGTCCGCCTGGAGTTCGGCGCAGGCGGTCTCCAGCTCGTCGAGCTCGGTGACGGTGACGGTGAGGACGGCCGTCATCCGCAGGACGCCCTGCCCGGAGGCGCGGGCGACGTCCTGCTGGCGGGAGATGGCCTCCTCGCGGCGCTCGTCCTCGCTCTCGTCCCGGCCCGACTTTGCGCGCAGGTGGCGGGCAGAGCTGCGCTTGGCCTTGTCGCGGGCCAGTTCCTGGCGGGCCCGGCGGGGGCCGATGGGCTCGTAGAGGAGCGTCATCGCGCGGCGGGCATTCTGCCGCGGGCGCATCAGCGGCTGCAGGATCGTCGCGTACACGGCGGCCTGCGGCCAGGTGCGGACCTGGTAGGAGACGGACCAGGCGCCGTCGTGCCGGTAAATCCCCCACGCGGTCTCGGTGGCCGCCGGACCGGCGAGGTCTACGTCGAGTCCGGGCTCGGTGCCCGTCCAGCCGGGGGCCTGGGCTGCGGCGCCCCGGGTGGCGAGCATCTGCTGGGCCTCGGGGTCGTACGCGGTGCGCACGGTCGCCGCCACCTTGCGGGGCGGGAGCCACTCGACGACCTGCAGGCTCGCGGTCGACAGGGCCTGGCCCATGGCGTGCAGTTCCCGTACGAGGACGGCCGCGGCCCCGATCTGTCCTCCGCCGGCGCCCTTGATGGCCAGGCGGGCCCGGGCCGAGGACATGGTCACCGTCAGGTAGGTCTCGCGGGTGGCCGCGGCGGGCCCGGCGCCGTCCATCAGCTCGGTGAGCGCGGTCACCGCGGCGGCCGGGGCGTCGGGGGTGACGTGGCGGGCGGTCCAGGAGGCCAGGGCGGCCCCGTCGTCGGGCAGGCACCGCTGGTGCACGGCGATCCGGGTGACGGGGGAGTCCTCGGTGCAGTACGACCGCAGGAGCTGTGCCCAGGCCGCGACCCTGGCGGTCTGCTTCTCGGTGTCGACCAGGGCCAGGCCGGGGAAGGAGATGCGGGCGATGGCGCTGTAGGTGCCGGCCACGGGATCGTGGACGACGCCGAGTTGCCCGCCGAGTCCGTCGGGGGCCTCCAGGATCCGCAGGCGGGCCAGGACGCCGGGGAGGTCCATGGGCTGGCGCCCGGTCTTGGCGGAGCGGGGCGCGAAGGCGCCGGAGAAGAAGAGGTTGCGCTGAGTGGCCACGGAGATCTGGTGCCTTACTGCGAGGGAGATCCATTCGTCGGCGCTGAGCCCGGAGACCCGCCCGAAGGCGAGCGCGAGCAGCAACAGGGCGATCGGTACGCACACGAACGCGGCCTGCCAGCCGACGTTGAACGGGAGGAGCGCGAGGAGGGAGGCGGCGGCGACCATCGCGAAGCCGGGGCCGGAGAGGCGGCCCATGAAGCCGGTGGTCTCCGACTGCCAGCCGCCGTAGGAAACGGGCTGTGACATGTCATCCCTCCTGTCGGGGAGCCGGGGCGGCCGGTGCCTCGGTCGATTTGGTCGGGGCCTCGGCCGGCGCCCCGACGGGGACAGGCTCGGGGGCCGGCGCTCGACGCGGAGCGATCACGACGTGCCGTCCGCCGCCGCCTCCGCTCTGGTCGAGGCCGGCATGGGCGGCCGTACTGGACAGCCCGGACTCCAGCGAGTCCTTGCCCGCGGCCACGACCTGCAGACCGAAGGCGGCCACACCCAGCGCCTTGCCGCCGAAGCGGGCAGCGGACTTGGCGGCTCCACCGCCACCGCCCACGGCGCCACCTCCTGCGGAAGGGGAAGTGGGCGTGGAGTTCTCCGATTCCAGGGCCCTGGTGTAACCGGGGCCGCCGCCGACGGATCCGGCGCCGCTGGGATCGGGCCGGTGGCCGCCGGTCGAGGAGGAGGCGGAGGAGCCGACAGCACTGATCCACCCGGAGGCCATGGAGCTGCCGGCGCCGCTGGTGGTGAAGACCATGAACTTGGCCAGGACCGGCCAGCAGAAGCAGGCCGCGAGGAACATGACGAAGCCGACGAGCATGTTCTGCACGCCCTTGCCCTCGGACATCGCGAAGAAGCCGATGGAGAACACGCCGACGATCGCGGGCTTCATCAGCACCAGGGCGATGAAGGCGTTGCGTGCCTTGGGCCACCACTCGGCGGTGGTGTCGGAGAGCTGCCCGGCGAGCGTGATGGGCATCGTCGCGATGATGATCACGATGCCGACCTGGCGCATGAGCATCTCCACCCACAGGGCGGCGACCGCCAGGATGCAGACGATGCCCATGACGATGACCACGCCGACCGCGGAGGTGGCCATCCCCTGACCGGAGATGATGGCTCCACCGATGGTCGCGGTGCCGCCGCCTCCGCTGATCAGTCCGCCGAAGAGCGAGCCGAGCTGCTGCTGCATGGCCGCCGTCGCGGAGTCCCTACCGCTGCCGCCGCCGTCGAAGGTGAAGTTGATGATCCACGTCGAGACGGCGTCGGACCAGTCCAGCGCGGTCTGCGCGACGACCAGGTAGACGGAGGAGATGACCGCCCACTTGGCCAGCCCGATCAGCGCGGTCGCAGCCGGCCCACCGTTCTGGCTGACCGCCACCTTCCCGAACTGGAGCAGCATGAGGAAGACGGCCACGGACGCCGACAGCGCGGTCGTCAGGGCCGTGAACTTCCCGATACCGGTGTCGCTCAGGTTGATGGACGAGAAGTCGTTGAAGAGCTTCGCGAACTCCGACAGCAGCCAGACGACCGACTTCCCGATGTAGGAAGCGGCTTCCTTCAAAGCGTTCGAGGCGAACTCCGAGAACTTGCCCGCGACCCACTGCATCGGCCCGTCGAACTCGCTCGGGAACTTCTTCTCGCCGTACCACAGGCATGCCCTGAACGGCTTCTTCCTCACCACCACGCAGTCGGTGACGTACTCATTGAGCGGCTCATAGTTCTTCGCCTGCTTGTCAGGGAAGGCCTCGCGCCACCTCTCCAGCTGGCGGACCTCGGCTTCGTGCTGGTCCTCCGGAGAGCAGTCCGGGGAACCGGTGCCGTCCGCACCCTCGCAGGGGATCGTCCTGCCCGGAAAGGGCGGGTCGCCTGGTCCGGGCAGGTGGCACTTGTCGATGTCGCCGATCTGATCGACCAGGCAGTACTTGCCCTGCGGGTCGATCCCGATGCTCCAGTCCTGCGCCCACTCCTTGGGAATCTCTTCGGGCGGACCGACGGATGCGTGGTACTCCGGCTTGTCGGCGGCAACCGCAAGGGACAGGGTCGCTCCCACGCTCAGGAACGAGAGCAGGGCGCACAGCATGAGGACGGCGCGCGACGCCCGGTGGAAACGGTCAGCCGGCATGGCGCACCTGGGCCCACCCGTCGGCCCAGGCGAAGCGGCTGGTTGGCTCGTAGGCGACGGGGAAGTCACCGAGCGCGTCGAACTCGTCGGTGAACTTCCACGCACCGTTCTGCCACTTCACGACGAAGGCGACGGCCTCCCCGCGCAGCGGGTTCTCGTCGCGGCCGCCCTGGGGACCGGTGGCGAAGCGGTCGTAGGAGAGCCAGATCTGCATGACGTGCCCGACGGGAAGGCCGGGCGCGCTGAGGGTCTTGGCCCGTGCTGCGTGGACGGAGGTGGTGAAGCTGACGTCGGCGGGGATGCCGCCGGAGGAGGGGAAGCCCAGAGCCTCGCGCAGGGCGCGGACCTTGGAGACCCGCTTGTCGGCGTAGCCGGGCGAGTCCTTCGAGGCCACCGCGTTGAGCTGCTGGGCGGCCTTCTCGTCGTCGAGCCAGGCGTACTCCTCCCAGAAGTAGACGGCGGCGGAGATCCCGCCGACGGGAGAGCCCGGGAAGCCCGTGGACACGCCGTCCTTCTGGCCGGTCCGCGGCGACAGCAGGATCTTCTTCCCCTTGTCGGGAGTGACCGGGCCGGCGGCGGATGCACCCGTACTCGCCGGTGCGGGTGTGCTGGCGGACGGACTCGCCCCTGCCTGCGGCTGCCCCTTGTCGTCCCGCATCAAGTTGGCCGCGGTGAAGCCGCTGGCGACCAGGAGTGCGGCCACCGCTACCACTACGGCGGCGAGCACGAATCGGGCTCTACGGGCCTTGAGCCCGCTCGACGAGTCCACGCTCAGGCACTCGTCATGTTGTACGCGGCCAGGATCAGCGAGGACGTCAGCCCGATGCCGCCGGCGCCGATCAGGCTCCACAGCACGCTCTGCTTGCCCCGGGCCGCCAGCGGGGCCCGCTCGGTGTTGTGGCCGATCGCGACCAGGGCCCAGCCGCTGAGCCCACCGAGCACGGCGAGTGCGAGGCCGCCGCCGGCCGTCCACGCCAGGATCGTCGCGGCCGGCTTCTTGACCTCCGTCGGCAGGCCCGGATCGAAGTCCGGCACGGGACCGGGCATGGGCGCTGCGAGGAAGTTCGCGGCGGAGTCGGTGGCAAGGGCCTGCAGGCTCATCAGGAGCTGGCTCATATTCGGTGATTCCTCGTCAGACGGCAGGGGCTGCAACGGCAGAGGCTGCAACGGCGGGGAGCGGGGCGGGCTGCGGAGCTGCGGGCAGCGGATCGCCGAAGGTCTCGTGGGCGGCAGTGAGCACGGCGGTGGCCAGCTCCTTCGCCGCCTGGCGGGTGCGCGGACGGATCCGGGCCGGCTGGGCCTGGAGTCCGGTGGCACGGATGTCCGCGTCGTGGGGGAGGTGAACCACCGCGGCGGCGCGGGCGGAGAGCATCGTGGCTGCGGCCCGGACCACGGCGGGTGGCCGGCCGTCAGCGGTGGCGGCCAGGACGACCACCGTGCGCTGCAGGGGCAGGCCTTCGGCGTGCAGCACCATCGCGGCTTGCTGGAGGGTCTGGATGCCGTCGGCGGTGGCCTGGGCGCACAGGATCGGGACGGCGAAGGGAAGGTCGCACCAGGCGCGGGTCAGGCTGGGCGTGCCCGAGTACCGGGTCGCGAGGAGGTCGTGAGCCACCGGGTGGACGGTGTCGGCGATGACGGCCTGCCAGCCGCCTGCAGCGGCAAGTTGATACCAGGCGGCCGGCTGGGACGGCAGCGGCAGCGGGGCCGTATGCCACTCGCGTACGTCGGTCAGGACGGCCCAATCGCCTTCAGGGGCCGCCCGACGACTTGCAGCCGCACCACGGATCTGGCCGCGGGTCGCGGGGCGGTCCGGCGGAAGCGCGGCCAGACCGCCGACCTGCTCTGCTCCGCTCCACGTCGGCCAGGAGGAGGCAAGGCGCGGCGCCAGGTCCAGTAGGACGGTGTCCACCGCTGCCGCGAGTTCGTCGGCGAGGAGGTGCGCGACCGTAGAGCGCGCGCTGCCCCCGGTTGCCGCCATCACCGGCACAACGAGGCGGGCAGCCTCGGGTAACACCGCGTGTAACGAGTTGCCCTTTTTGCCCATGAATCCCCTCGAGCACGTCAATCAATGCCGTCGCACATGCGAAATTCGCACGCGGGGCCGACCGGAACGGAAAGGCATCTGCCCTCACACGACCCATCCGGCCGTCCACCCGAGGGTCATTCAAGACCCTATCTGGCAAGCCGAGATGGCATAGTGTCACGATCCGTCACGCACTCACAGCGAAATCAATTTCCAGCCAGGGCGGCCAAATTTACTCTTCGTGGGCGCAAATCATAAGAACTGCCGAGGAGGCCAGGTGGTGGGGGCCAAGCGATGGCTGGGGGTAGCCGGTGCAGGAGCGGTGGCCACTCCGCTGGCTCTGGGGCTCGGAGTGGTGATGCTCGTCGCCACGCTCGCCGAGGACGACAGCAAGGGGCGCAACGTCGGTACGTGGCCGACAGCCGGCTCACTGATGATCGGCGGCCGTGAGGGCGTGCCGGCCCAGTACGCTCCCCTGATCCTGGCTGCGGCCGCCGCCTGCGACCAGGGGCTGCCGCCGGCGATTCTGGCCGCGCAGATCTGGGCCGAGTCGAACTTCGACCCGACGGCCATCTCCCGGGATTCCTCCGGCCGTCCGATCGCGTACGGGATAGCGCAGTTCATCCCGGCGACCTGGGCCGCTCAAGGCATCGACGGTGACGGCGACGGCGACAAGGACGTCATGGATCCGAAGGACGCGATTCCCTCGCAGGGGCGCATGATGTGCGGTTTGTTGAAGAAGGCGAAGGCACATCCCGAGTACAGCGGATCGCCCGTGGAGAAGGCCCTTGCTGGCTACAACGCCGGGTGGGGGAGGGTCGAGGAGTTCGACGGTGTCCCGCCCCCCGGTTTCGCCGGGGGAGAGACCTACGACTACGTCCGAAAGATCTTGGCCCGGGCGGCGAAGTACACCGCCCCGGCAGGCGGAGGCGGGCCCGTCGAGCTGCCGGACGGCTTCGAACTCCCTCCGGACACCCCGCCGCCGGTCCGCACCGCCGTGGCCTGGGCGCTGGCCCAGAAGGGCGGCTGGTACCAGCTCGGCGGCACCTGCACCAACGCCCTGGGGCCGAACCCGCAGCACTGGTGCGACTGCTCCTCCCTGATGCAGCAGGCGTACAAGGCGGCCGGGATCACCATCCCGCGCGTGACCTTCGACCAGATCGACCTGCCCATCCAGGTCGGCCTGGACAGCCCGAAGCCCGGCGACCTGGTCTTCAACGCCGGTTCCGACGGCTCGGCGTCCGACCCGGGACACGTCGGCATGTACATCGGCTCCGGCCTGCTCATCGAGTCCCCGCGCACGGGGGTCCGTACGCGGATCGTCCCGTACAGCAGCTGGCGCAACTCGACGAACTACATGACCCGGGTGACCGGAATCCGCCGGGTGGTGGCCTGGTGACCGACTCGACCGCAAGGACTGCCATGCACGACGACCAGGCCCTCTTCCACCCATGGGGCGTCGTCGACCCGCGGTTCTGGGCGAGCACGGAGCCCGAGGCCGCCGCCCCCGTCCCACCGCCCGCAGACCCCGCGCCCCTCGATGCCGCCTCCGAGCCCACGTCTGGGGCCGTGAGTTCGGACCTGGCCGAGCAGCTGGCAGCCATCCAGGCGGCCGCGTCCGACAACCTCGCCCGGGCGCACGCCCTTGTCGCCGAGCTCGACGCGAAGACCACCGCCGCACGGGGCGAGCGCCACATCGAGACGATCAGGGTCCGGGAGGTCCGTGCCTACGTCGTCCACTTGACCGGCCACCACGAGACCGCCGTCGCCTGGTACCTCCACGCCGTCCGCCTCCACACCGCTCTCCACGGTCCCGAACACGAGGAGACGGCACTCGCGGTACGGCGGGCCTACAGCATGTGGAAGGCGCTGCCGCCTCCGGACGCGGTGCGTCTGGCCGAGGATCTGACCGAGGCCTTCACCGCGGTGCCGCCCGCGGGGGACGAGGCGATCCGGCGCGTACGGGACCACCTTCGCGACCTCCACGAGTCCGAGGACGGGCAGGGTCCCGTACCGCTGTCCGCGCGATAGCCGGTCGGGGCTGCCCCGCCCCGACTGCCGCCACCGCCGCCGGAAAAGGCCGCCGCTTCGGCCTCAGCCCACGAAAGCCGACCCAGACGCTCCCGCACCCGGCCGAGTAACGGCATGACCTCCAGCAACCCTCCCCGGCATCAGCCACGCGACCCGTCCTCAAGACCACGCACTGCCTGCGCCCGCCAGCGGCGACCGCCCACCCCGGCGGGGCACCTCAGGTATCCAGGGCCTGCTGTGCGCAGGCCCTGGGGCCGAGGAGCCACCGCCCAGCAGCGCCGCCCAGCACTCCCCAGGGCGCCTGGCCGGCTCGGGGAGTAGACGATCCGTCGGGCCGTGCCGGTGGTTGTGAACGGGCCATCCTCGCGTGCGCGGGGAGTAGCGGACCTGTTGGGCCATGAACAAGGCCAGGCTGGGGTCATCCCCCGCGTGCGCGGGGAACAGTTCGACACCCCGGCCGCCGCGTACACCGACATGGGGGCATCCCCACGTGCGCGGGGAGCAGCCGCCGGCCTTCGACCCCGCAGAGCTGTCCTGGGGGTCATCCCCGCGTGCGCGGGGGAGCAGGTTGCGAGTGCAAGGCCGTCCGGGAGGCCCTGGGGGTCATCCCCGCGTGCGCGGGGAGCAGGCTTACTGAGCTGCCACTTTAGGAAGCGAGGAAGGCGTTCTGAAGCACTTTCACCGAAACAGACACATCCGGCAGCTCGCGAGGTCGCGTGGGGTGGACGGCCGTCACCGGCCCCATGTCCCCACCATTCGCTTCCGTGTCCGGCCGGCCCCCTCCGTCTCGCCCCCAGCTCAGACGCTCCCGCACCCGGCCGAGCAGCGGGACGGCCTCCAGCAACCCCTCCCCGGCATCAGCCACGCGACCCGTCTTCAGGACCACGCACTGCCCGCGGCCGCCGGCGGCGACCAGCCACCCCGGCGGGGCACCGCAGGCCCCCAGGGCCGAGGAGCTACCGACCAGCAGCGCCCAGCACTCCCGGGGCGGCTGCCGGGCTTGTCCCAGGCCGGGCTCGTGGGGGTCGTCCCCCGTGCACGGGGAGCAGCCTTCTGTGCCTTCGGCGGCTCAGTCCACGAACGGATCATCCCCACGTATGCGGGGAGCAGCCATTGGGATACACGATCTGGGTCTGCTGCACGGGGTCATCCCCGCGTGCGCGGAGAGCAGGCCCTACTGAAGGAGATCGACCCGGACGAGCGGGGGTCATCCCCGCCTCGCGGGGAGCAGAGCGGTGCTTGGGCGCGCAGGGACTCGCCCTCGGGGTCATCCCCGCGGGCTCGGGGAGAAGAGCCACCAGGCCACCTCCTCCGTCTGTCCGTCGGGGTCATCCCCCGCGTGCGCGGGGAGCAGGCGCGGGCGGGGTTGTACTCCGGCGAGGTCCGGGGGTCATCCCCGCGTGCGCGAGGAGCAGATGTTGGGGGTTCCAGACTCCGTGCTGAGCTGGGGGTCATCCCCGCGTGCGCGGGGAGCAGTGCCAGTCGCCCGAGACGACCAGGCCCGAGGTGGGGTCATCCCTGCGTGCGCGGGGAGCAGGCTTGCTGAGCTGCCACTTTAGGGAGCGAGGAAGGCGTTCTGAAGCACTTTCACCGAAACCGGCATATCCGGCAGGCCCGCGAGGCCGCCTAGGTGGACGACCGCAACCGGGCCCCGTGTCCCGACCGTTCGCTTCCGCGTCCGGCCGGCCCCTCCGCCTCGCCCCCCGCAGCCACCGCCACGTAGCCCTTCTGTGTCAGGCCGCCTCCGCCGGGGTGCGGTGCAGGTCGCGGAGCATGACCGCGTAGAGGGGTGAATCGGGGAAGGGCCGGCGTTCGCCGACCTTTGTGTAGTGCCAGCTCTCGTAGAGGGCTTGGACGCGGGGGTGGGTGGTGTCGACCAGGAGCACGGCCAGGGCCTCGTCGCGGTCGGCGAGGAGGGCTTCGTGGAGGCGGCGGGCTATGCCGGTCTTGCGCCACTTGCCGCGGACCATCAGTTCGGAGACGGCGAAGGTGGTGCTCGGGTCGGGTGCGGGGTCGAGGTGGTCGCGCCACCACTCGCGGCCCGGGTTGGACGGGGCTCCGTAGGAGAACCCGACCGGCTCCGCCGGATCGTCGCCGTCGTAGGCGATCACGCAGACGAAGCCGGGGTGGGCGCCCCAGTGGTCGACGAACCAGGCGAACCGCTGGTGGAACTCGTCGTCCATCTCCTCCGCGTACGCGTCGTCGTGGACGTCCAGGAGAGTCTGGCGGATGCGGGGGAGGTCGGCGTGGCCGAAGCGGTTGAGGTGGTAGCCACCGCCTTGGCGGTCGGTTCGGTGGTCCGTGGGGTGGGCTTCGTCGCTCACGCGGAGTGGCTCCATTCGGTGCGGTAGCGGTCGGCCCAGTCGAGGGCCGTGGTGGCGGACGGCGCGAGGGTGAACAGGTCGCGCTGGAAATCGCCGAGGAGGGTCCGCATGCGGCCGGGCAGGGGCGCGCCGCGCATCAGCTGGAAAGCGGTGTCCGTGGTCGCGCAGGCCTGGTCCAGGTCGCCCTGATGGAGCTGGGCCAAGGCCAGGCGCGAGGTGGCGAGCGCCCGGTTGCGGCGGAAGGGCTCGGGCAGGACGGACAGGGCCCGGTGGGAGGCGGCTTCGGCCTCCGCCGCGTCGCCTAGGCGGTCGCGGACGATGGCGGTCAGGGCGTGGAGTTCGGCGGGCCCGTAGAAGGCGATCCAGCTCGGGCGGATCGCGTCGGGGGCCTTGGCGAGGGCCTCGCCGGCGTAGCCGAGGCAGCGCAGGGCGCTCTGGCGCTCGCCGCGGTTGGAGTGGCCCACGGCGGTACGGGCGTGCGCGAGGGAGGCGTAGAGGGGATCGCGCCGGGTGACGGCGGTCGACTGCGCGGCCTGGGCGGCCACGACGGCCTCGGCATGGCGGCCGCGCTGGTGGGCGAGCATGGCGTTCGAGTTCCACACCCGCATCGTGGCCTCGGGGTCCTGGGCCAGGCCCGCCAGCCGCAGGGCGGTGTTCAGGTGGGCCTCGGCCTGGCCGAGCCTGCGCGAGTCGATGCACGACCAGGCCGCGGTCGCGGTGTAGTTCGCCGCAAGGGAGAACAGGCGCTGCCGGGTGCGGCCGGTGGCGGCGCCCTGCTGCAGGGCGAGGGCTTCGCGGGCTCCCGCGAGGGCGGCCCGTTCCAGGTCGGAGCTGCCGCCTCCCGCGTCGTCGGCCGCCATCAGGGTGTCCAGGCCTCCGCGCAGGCGGATAACGTCGGCGGATCCGACCGACGGACGCGGCCCCGTGGTGGTGGGCGGGTTCGCGAAAGGTGAAGGGCCGGTGGCCGCGGCCGCGGCGGCCGCCGTCACGCCGGCCGCCGCCGCGGCGAGGAAGGTTCGTCGCAGCACGGGCATCTCCTGCTCCTGGTCGGCCCCGGGCAGGCAGGCACGGCCGGCCGGGCCCCGGGGGACGAATCCGAGTTCGGTGACGGTGGCTCCCGCGACCGATTCCAGGGCCCGGCGCAAGCGGGCGTGCGGCCACCGGTTCTCGCCCGACAGCCACCGGAAGACCGTGCGTTCGCTCGTGGTTCCCTGACGCCCGGTGATCCCGGGCATGGCGTCGTTGACCAGCTCTGCCAGTGCGGCGGCGGTGAGTTCGTGCGCGCGCATCCACGCCGCCAGCGCCTCGTTCCTCGGCTGTGCCATACCCGCCACGGTAGAGGCGGCGCACCCGGCCGTCAGGTAAAGCGACCGTCAAGTCGTCAGTACCGTGCGCGGAGCCCGGCACCGGTTCGTCATGGCCGTGGCCGCTCCGGCGGGGGTTACTGGGGATGTGCGGACCGGGGGACGTCCGTACATCCCTCCCCAGTGGCCCCACCAACCCCCGCCCCGGAAGCAGACCCTGACCCGCCGGCACCCGAGACCACGCGGCCTCCCGGCGAAGGGCCCGGGCCCACCCCCGTAAGTCCGACCGGAGGCAGCCGTGCTGGATGTGGAACCCGCGAACCTCGGAGCGCACTGGGCCGCCCGCTGTCACCCCGACCCGGCCCAGGTCTGGCGGGAGTGGGACGACGCGCTCGGCGTGGCGCTGTTGCCGGCGGGGCGTCTGTGGGACGCCGTGGCCATGCCGTACCGGCGGATGCAGGCCGTTGCCCGGGACCTGACCCCGTACGGACTGCTGGACGACTCCGCGATCCTGGCCGACCTGGCGGTGGGCCGCTGCTACCTGTTCCTGCCCGTGGGCACCGCTGCGGATTGGGACGTGCCGGACACCACGGCACTCGGCGACGGCTGGTGGCTGGTGGCCTCCAAGCCCGGCGGCCACCAGCGGCGCACGGGGACGTGGGTGCAGGAGCCGGACTGGCGAACGGCCCTCACGGACCCCGACGTACTGCGGGAATCCCTGCTCCAGAGCGCGGAGGACGCTTCATGACCGTGTACCCCGGGCGCCGGGCGGCGCTCTGGACGTACCCGGGCCACGACCCGCGCACCCCGGGCCGCACGCGGTTCAACACCGGCATCGCGTACGGCGTCTGGGGCGTGGGCGACGAGGTCGCGGAGGCCTTGGGTGAGCTCGCCGAACACCTGACCGCGCACGCGGCGCGGGTGATCCCTTGCCGCTGGTACGTCGTCACCGCCGTACTCGCCCGGGACCGGGCCACCATCAGCGTGCTCGCGCCCGGCTGTAGCCCGGCCGACGGCACGGACCCCGGTACCCGTCCCGCCGTCCGACGCCTCGCCGATTCGTGGGGGCGGCTTCGGCACACCGCGGGACCCGCCGTCTACGCGACCAAAGTCCTGCCGCCCACCCTGCGCATTGACCACACTGTGGGGCCGAGCCACGTAGTCGAGCACGGGGCCGAGGCACGTAGCCGAAGCACGGGGTCGACCCACCAAGTCGACCCACCTGACCGATCCACGTGGTCGAGCGAACCACAGCAACAGCGACGGGAATCGAGCGCATGAGCACCACGATCATCACGGAACACCCCGGCTGGCACGAGACCCCGGCCGGCGAGCCGGTACGCGTCGTCGAGCACCGGGGCGTCGCCTGGCTCGCCCACTGGGAGAGCGAGCGCGAGCACCTGCTGCTGCGCCCCCTCGGTGCCGGCGGTGACACCGGCGGCGGTCACGCCACGAACGGCGACGGCGAGCAGCCGCCCGTCGCCTACACCTCCGCCGTCGACCTCCCCACGACGGCCGAGGGCATCCCGCTCCTCGACGCGTTGGTGCCCCTCGGCACGGTCGCGCGGCTCACGAACCCCTCGCTCTGGGACGCGATCACGACCGCCCTGCTCCGGCAGGTGGTGACGGCCTCACAGGCGCGGAAGCGTCACCGCGCCTTCTACGCCGCCTATGGCCGAACGTTCGACACCCCGGCCGGTCCGCTTCCCCTGGTCCCCACCCCCGCGGTCGTCCTCGACCTGAGCGACGAGGGATTCGCGGCGGTGGGCGCCCTGTTCAACCGCAAGGGCCTGCGCGCCGCCGCGACCGCCTACCTCGACCGCGGCCGTCACTGGGCCACCCTCGATCCCGAAAGCCTGGCCAAGGAGCTCATCGAAGTCCCGTACATCGGCCCGTGGACCGCGGCAGCGGCCGCGGCCGACTTCACCGGAGACCACTCCGTGTACCCGCACGCCGACCTCGCGGTGCGCACATGGGCCCGCCGTGCAGCTCCCGCCCTCACCCTTCCGAGTGCGGAGCGGGAGTTCGAGGCCGTGTGGCGTCGTTGGGCACCCACCCGGAGCCAGATCCACGCCCTGACCCTGTTCACTCTCACTTGGGGGAGCCATGCCCGCGTTACCGGCGCAGAAGGAACAGCCCACCGCCCTTGACCGGCACCGGACCGGAAGTCCGAGCCCTGATCCGTCACGTGACGTGCCTCCTGGCCCGTCTCCTGCCCTGAACCCTGGCCCGTCGCCTGACCTGGCCCCTGGTCCGATCGCCGGCGCCGACCCGACCCGCGCCCTCGACGCGCTGTTCGTCAACGCACCGCTCCGCGACTACGGTCTGCGGCCCCGGACGAACGACTACACCCTGCCCGTCCTCGGCATGGCCTACATCGCCACTTACGCACGGGAAGTCGGCGGGTTCAACGTCGGCGTGCTGGACGCCGAAGCCCACGGCCTGGGCATCGGGGAGACGGCCCGGCTGATCAACCGCGTACGCCCCCGATGGGTCGGCATGAACCTGCTCGCCCCCACGTACGAGATGTCGGCCCGGATCGCTGCCGCCCTCGACCCCGGCATCGCCCTCATGGTCGGTGGTCACCACGCCCGCGCGATGCCCGCCCGCGTCCTAGACGACCCCCGTATGAGCAACCTTCGCGCGCTCGTCATCGGCGAAGGCGAGACCCGCGTTGCCGCGCTCCTCTCCGACGAACGCCGCCGGGCCGAACTTCCCGGGGTCATGTGGCGCGACCGGCTGCTCGGGACCCACGGCGCCGGCATCGCGGCCGGCGGTACCGCGCAGTGGCTCGGCCCGGACATCGACGCCCTTCCCCTGGTGGACCGCGCCTTCCTGCCACAAGATCCCTACGTCGCCGAGGACGGGCGCACCGAGGCGAACATCGTCGGTTCGCGCGGGTGCCCGTACGACTGCGGGTTCTGCGGCGCCGCCGTCTCCGCCAACCCCGACGTCAAGATCAGGGCCCGTTCCCCCGAGGGCATCGTCGCCGAACTCGACCACCTCCACGCCGCCTACGGGACGACCGCGTACCGGTTCGTCGATGACCTCTTCCTGGGCGCCAAGCGCGTGATCGTCCCGCAGATGGAGGCCTTCACCCGCCACGGCATCGGCGACCGCTGCGTCTGGGACGCGACGGGCCGGATCAACGTCTTCTCCCGTCTCGACGACTCCATGCACGCCACCCTCAAGGCGAACGGCCTGCGCGAGGTGGCCCTTGGCATCGAATCCGGGAGCGACCGCGTCCTCGCCGGCATGGACAAGCGGATCACGGCCGCGATGACCGAGGAGGTGACCGGCCGGCTGCTCGCGCACGGCATCAACGTCAAGGCCTACTTCATCCTCGGCTACCCCGGGGAGACCCAGGAGGACCTCGCCGCGACCGTTCGGCACATCCAGACCCTGTGGGCCCTCGCCGACCGCCGTCCCGGCAACGGAACGTTCCGGGCGAGCGTCTTCGAGTTCCGCCCGTACCCCGGCACCCCCGTGTGGAACACCCTCCTCAAGGCTGGACATCACCCCGACGAGCTGCTCGCCTACGCCGACGTCGACCTCACCGCGGACGGCGCCGACGAGTCCATGCGCGCCCGGGACGAGTTCAACTTCTCCGTCGGCATCGAGTTCGGAAGCGTGCCCCTGCCCAGGCTGCGCACCACCCTCGCCATGCTCACCCGCGAGCAGTACGCCCGGAACCGGACGGAGGTCCCCGCATGACGACCGTGAGCACCTCCACCGCGGCCCCGGCCCCGGCCCCCGGAACCTTCGTCACCCTCGACGGCCCGGGCGCCGTCGGCAAATCCACCACCCTCGACCTACTCGACCGGCTCTTGCGCAACGAGGGCCGGCTCGTCCATCGCACCTGCGAGCCGACGCACAGCGCCCTCGGCCAGTTCACCCGCGCGAGCGCCTCGTTCCTCGACGGTCATTCCCTCGCCTGCCTCGTCGCGGCCAACCGCTACGAGCACGTCCAGAACGAGCTGCGCCCGATGCGCGACGCCGGGTTCACCGTCATATCCGACCGGTACCTCGCCTCCTCGCTGGTGCTCCAGCGCCTGGACGGCGTCGCCGAGCAGTTCGTGCTCGACCTGCACCGCGAGGTCATGCTGCCCGACCTCGCAGTGATCCTCACCGCCGCTCCGGACGTGATCGCCACACGCCTCGCCGCACGCGGCGTACGCCACCGCTTCCACCTCGACCCGGACGCCCCCGGTCGCGAGGTCGAGCTGTACGTCGAGGCGGCAAGCACGCTCCGGGCCATGGGCGTACAGGTGCTCGTACTCGACTCCACCACGATCGCCCCGAAGGACGTAGCGCGCCGAATCGCCGACGCACTCCCCCCGGACGGGAGTAGCGTCCCCGGCAGTCCCAACAGATCGACGACCCCACGGTGAACCCATGAGCCCCACGCCCGCACCCGCAGCACCCGTCATCGACACCCACGTGATCCTGCGCGACGGCGACATGATCCTGCTGTCGCAGCGCGGAGGACCGTACGGCCACGGCCGCTGGCACGCCCCCTCCGGCAAGCTCGACCAGGGCGAGCCGCTCACCGCCGGCGCCGCCCGCGAACTCCGTGAGGAGACGGGCGTCGAGGTCGACCCCGACCACCTGCGCCTCGTACACACGGTCCACCACAAGCAGAGCGCGGCGGTCGAACGGATCGGCCTGTTCTTCCTCGCAACGGAGTGGGACGGCGAACCGGTCAACCTCGAGCCCGAGAAGTGCCTCGCCCTGGAGTGGTTCCCGGTCGACGCCCTACCGGAGGACATCATCGAGTACCCGGCCGCCGGCCTGTACGGCTACTTGAAGAACGCCGACGCGCTGACCGAACACGGCTGGTGACGTCCGGGCCTCCCCGCTCCTGAAGCCGTAACGCATCCCCTTCGGGACTGCTGGGCACCCCCGAACGGCCCAACAGGACGGGAAGCCGTCCTGTTGGGTGAGGGGAGTCGTCCCCGCATGCGCGGGAAGCAGTCGCCCATCTGCCAGAGCGTCGTCTTCTTGTCGGGGTCATCCCCGCCTGCGCGGGGAGCAGGGCGCACTTAGCTTCACGAACGGACAGCTGCTGGGGTCATCCCCGCATCCGCGGGAAACAGTCTTGCTGCCCTGCCACGTTAGACACGCGGAATGGCGTTCTAAAGCACTTGCGCGAGCTCCCAGCACCAGAAACGGACGCGCCCTTCGACTCCGCGCTCACGCCGGGCGCGCACCTCGGCAATCCACCCGAACCCGACGACGGCCACCCCGGGGGGGCGGCCTCCGCCCACCACGACAGCTCAGATCACCGGCGGGCGCCCCAGCCGGGTCATGCGCCAGACCGTCCGCCACCGCATGGGACGGCGTGGCGGACACGCTGTGCGTACCCCTTCGAAGAAGCCGGCCCACCACGACTTCAGCCCCGCCGCCGGGGGCCGCTGGGCCAAGGTGTACGCCGCCCACGAGGCGAGGTAGAGCGGGACCAGCACGGCGGGCAGGTGGCGCTTCGCCAGCCAGACGCGGTTGCGGCCTGTGTTGCGGTAGTAGACCGCGTGGCGGGATGCCGCGGTGCGGGGGTGGGTCAGTACCAGGTCGGCCCGGTAGTCGATGTCCCAGCCGGCGTCGAGCGCACGCCAGGCGAAGTCTGTTTCCTCGTGGGCGTAGAAGAACTGCGCGGGGAAATCCCCGACCTGGTCGATGACCCGCATCCGGATGGCGTGCGCGCCGCCCAGGAAGGTCGTGACCGGCCCGGAGACCAGCGGCTCCGCGCCGCCGAGGCGGGGTACGTGCCGGCGCTGGGAGTTCCCTTCCTCGTCCGCGATGCGGAAGCCCGCGATCCCGAGGCGGGGGTTCGCCGTGAAGGCCTCCCGGACCAGTCGCAGGGTGTCTGTCCGGGGCAGCAGGCCGTCGTCGTCCAGGACCAGGACGATGTCGGCGCCGCCGTGTTCGCGCAGCCACCGCACCCCGGCGTTCCTGCCGCCCGGGATGCCCAGGTTCTCGGGCAGTTCCACGGCCGCGATCCCCTCCGGGAGGCCGGGGAGCTCCACTCCCTGGGCGAGTACGACGACCGTCGCGGGGGCTCCTTCCTGGGCGGCCACCGAGGCGAGGAGGGCCCGGAGTTCCTTCTCCCGGTCTCCCATGGTGAGGATGACGACGCCGACCGCGGGTACGTCGTCCGTACGGTGGCGGCCGCTCATGCCTGGGCCCGCAGCAGGTCGGTGGCGCGCTGGTTCAGGGCGTCGGCTCCGGGGACCCGCCGCCTTCGGTAGCCGGCCGCCGCGGACTGGATCGACCTGATTCCTTCCGGTTCCGGTCCGAGGTCACGCCGTCCATGAAGTCGAGGGAGCGGCTCCACAGCGCCACGGCCTCCTCGTGCCGGTGCTGGGCGGCGACCGACTTGCCGAGGTTGACCATGGTGAGGCCGTGCACGCGCTGGTAGGTGCCCGGCACCCGGTCCCGCAGCGCCGCGCGGTAGTGCTTCTCGGCCG
Source organism: Streptomyces sp. GL_141 (assembly GCF_057834385.1). Classification (NCBI taxonomy): domain Bacteria; kingdom Bacillati; phylum Actinomycetota; class Actinomycetes; order Kitasatosporales; family Streptomycetaceae; genus Streptomyces; species Streptomyces sp. GL_141. The sequence goes on along the minus strand of NZ_JBYQMI010000002.1, from coordinate 29,458 downwards.
CCCGGTGGTCCTTCATCCCGGTCAGGGTCTTGCCGGTGTGGGAGGCGACGGTGGCCGCGACCGGCCCGGAGGCCGCGGCGTACGAGGGCACCTGGTCCTGACGACCGTCCCCGGCCAGCATCACGTCCTCGGCCGACAGCAGGGCGGCCGCCGCCTTCCCGCCCTGTCCGCAGGCCCCGTACGCCCTTGCGCACGTCACGAGGAGCAGTGCCTCGGTCCGCCTGTCGACCTTGCCGGAGGCTCGGCGCAGTGCTTCCTCCGCCAGGCCGACGCAGGAACCCGGGTGCCCGAGGTCGAGTGCCTGGTGGGTCAGGGCCCGCATCATCCACGCGGCGTGCCCGTGGGGGTCGCTCTCGCAGGCCAGTTGGAAGCCGAGCAGGTAGTAGCGCTGCGCGGCGCCCTCGCGGCCGAGGTCGTGGTGCTTCCAGCCGACCAGGCAAGCCAGCGTGGCCGCGATCTCGGTGAGCGTGACCTTCCGCTTCATCCTTCTGGTGAGGGCCTCGGCGAGGTACGAGCGGGTCCGGCCGCTCGGAGTACCGCCCGCGACCCAGGAGTGGACGGCCGAGCGGGAGGTGTGCAGTTCCTCCCCGGCCTCGGCGGCGACGGTAGGGATCTCCCTGGCCAGGGACTCGTACGTGCACCCGGCCTCGGCGATGGCGTCCGCCAGCGCGGTGTTCGGACTCCGACCCTCCGTCAACTCGCACTCCCTGACCCGATCTTGAACAGATTGAACAGGCTGCCGCACCGCTCACCGTACCGGCGCACAGTGACGCCCGCTTCACTGATTGCAAGGCCGGCCGCCTATCACGTTCCACCCGAACCCCGTTTCTGGAGGCATCGTGCACCACCGCTCAGACCTCGGCGCCCTGGCCGGCGCCACCGTCCTGGTGACCGGCGGCGCCGGACTCATCGGCTCCCGCATCACCGCCCGGCTGCGGGACCTCGGCGCCCACCCGATCGCTCTGTGCACCATGAACGCCTACCCCGCGTCCGTGTACGCCGACCTGTTCGGCGTCCGGGCCGGGGACCCGGACGTGGTCCTGGGGGACGTCCGGGACACCGCGCTGGTGCGCAAGCTCGTCGCGGAGTCGCACTACGTGATCCACGCCGCCGCCCTGGCGGACGTCGCCGCCTGCACTCGCGAACCGCTGGCCGCCATCGACACCAACGTGGCCGGCACCCAGAACGTCCTGGACGCCGTCGCCGCGACCGACCGCGTCCGCCGGATGGTGTTCGTCTCCTCCGCCAGCGTCTACGGCGACGGCAACCCCGAGGAGACCGACAGCCCGGACCTGCTGACCATGCGCCAGCTGCTCGAATCGGTCCACGGGCGCATCCCGCCCCGGTTCGACGAGTTCACCCGCATGCGCCCGAAGTCGGTCTACGGGAACACGAAGGCGTGGGGTGAGGAGCAGACCGCACTCGTCCTGGGCCAGGTCGGCGCCTCGTACGCGATCGTCCGGTACTTCTCCGTCTACGGCGAACCGCAGACCGTCAAACCCCGCTCCCACTCATGGGTGGTGGCCTGGTTCGCCGCGCGGGCCCACCTCGGTCTCCCGCTCCACCTCAACGGGGGCGGCCGGCAGGTGCGGGACATGGTCCACGTCGACGACATCGCCGAGGGCACGCTGAGGGCCCTGATCAGCCCCCGTGCGCACACCGAGACCGTGAACATCGGCACCGGCGTCCCCACCAGCGTCAGGAAGGTCGCCCAGCTGGTCCGGGCCCACTACCCGGACATCCCGCTCATGGAGACCCCGCTCCCGGCCGGCGACCCGCTCGGCGGGTACGCGGCCACCAGCCGGATGGAGAACGTCCTGGGCTGGAAGCCCGCGATCACCGTGGCCGAGGGGGTGGCCCGCTACGTGAAGTGGCTCCAGGCCACCCCGGCCGCCGCCCCGGACTGGCTCCGGAGGGAGCCCGCCACGGCTTAGCGGCGACGAGGTCCCGGGCCCCAGGCCTAGATGACCGGGGGACGGCCCAGCCGGGTCATCCGCCAGACCGTCCGCCAGCGCATCGGACGCCGGGGGCCGCCGGACGTCCGGACGCCCTCGGCGAACCCGCCGAACCAGGCCCGCAGCCCCGCCGCGGAGCGGGTGCGGGCCACGGTCAGCGTCACCCACACGCCGAGGTAGACCGGTACCAGCGGGGCGGGCAGGCGCCGCTTCGCCAGCCAGACCCGGTTCCGGGCGGTCATCCGGTAGTAGACGGCGTGCCGGGCCGGGGATGTCTTCGGGTGCTGGAGCAGCAACTGCGGCTCGTACAGGACGTCCCACCCGCGGTCGAGCGCCCGCCAGGCCAGGTCCGTCTCCTCGTGCGTGAAGAAGAAGGCCTCCGGCCAGCCCCCGGTCTCCTCCAGCATCGGCATCGACAGGGCGTGTCCACCGCCCAGGAAGGTCGTCACCAGGCCGCCCCGCATCGGGTCACCCGACCCCAGGCGGGGCACGTGCCGCCGCTGCGTTTCACCGGTCTCGTCCGCGATCCGGAACGAGACGATGCCCAGCCGGCCGTCCGCCTCGTACAGGTCGGCGATCCGCCGGAACACGTCCGCCTCGGTCAGCAGTCCGTCGTCGTCCAGGTCCACCAGGACGTCGACGTCCCCGAACTCCCGCAGCCTGTCCCAGGCCACGTTCCGGCCGCCGGAGACCCCCAGGTTCTCCTCGAGCTCCACCACCGTCACGCCCTCGGGCAGGCCCGTCAGGGGCGCCCCGTTCCCGACCACCACGACCCGGGCCGCCGGCTCGTCCTGCTTGGCCACTGCGGCCAGCAGGGCCAGCAGTTCGGGCATCCGGTCGCCCCTGGTCAGCACGGCGACACCCACACGCGGCCGGGCCACGGCCATCACCACCACTTCCGTCCGGATCAAGGTGAACGGCGAGCGTACCCCCGCCGAACCCCGGGCCCGGACCAGACGAGAGGCCCATCACCATGGAACGGATCACCCTCGGCGACTACGTCGCCGCCCCCACCGAGGGAGCCCTCGCCACGACCGCGTACGGCGGCCTGGAGAAGTTCGAACTGGCCGACTTCCTGGCCCAGTGGCAAAGCCTCCAGCACGAATCCCTCGTCGCGCTGGGTGAGGAGCAGCGCATCCACCCCTCCGCGTTCATCCACCCAACGGCGATCATCGGGGACGACGTGATCATCGGGCCGGACGTCAAGGTCCACGAGTTCACCACCGTGAGGAAGGGCAGCGTCCTGTGCGCAGGCGCCCAGATCGGCTTCAACTGCGAAGTCACCGCCACGTTCGTCGGCGAAGGCGCCGTCCTCGGACACCGCATCAGCGTCAACCGGACGATCCTCGGCGCCCGGTCCCACCTGTCGGCCGGCGTCACCGTGGCCGCGATCAACATGACCACGGACATGCGCAGGCCCGACCGAGAAGTGATCATCCGCACCCCGACCGGCCTCTACCGCTGCGGCACGCCCCGGTTCGGCGCCGTCATCGGCGACGGCACCCAGACCGGCAACAACATCAGCCTCGGCCCCGGCGTCGCCATCGGCCGCCGCTGCCAGATCACCAGCGGCGTCACCCTGGCCATCCGAACCGTCCCGCAGGAGTGCGTGGTCACCGCACCGCACACCACAGAGACCAGCGTCCGCCGGCGCCGCCGCACTTTCGCGGGCGGGGACGATTCCGAATGACGCGGAAGCCTCATCCCCGCGTGCGCGGGCTGCAGGAAGACCTAGGAGAGGGGTCGGAGGGATGGGAGGGGTCATCCCCGCGTGCCCGGGGAGCAGATGTAGGCGGCTGCCGACGTGGCGGGCAGCCCGGGGCCATCCCCGCGTGCGCGGGGAGCAGGCTAGCTGAGCTGCCACTTTAGGGAGCGAGGAAGGGGTTCTGAAGCACTTTCACCGAAACCGGCATATCCGGCAGCCCGCGAGGCCGCGTGGAGACCCCACCCCATCCCCTCAGCTCCTCTTCGCTCCGGCGGCCGACAGGAAGGAGCCCGCCACCGTGCGCGTATCCGTCATCGGCTGCGGCCACCTGGGAGTCCCCGGCGCGACGGCGATGGCCGCCATCGGCCACAAAGTCCTCGGAGCCGGCATCGCCCTCGTCAGGACCGATCGGCTCAACCGCGGCGAGCGCCCTGTTGAGGGCCCTTGGGCGGGAGGGAGACAGCCGTGAACCACGGGCCGTCCTCGTCGAGCAGGCTGAGGGCCGGACCTCGGGACGGGCCCCCGGCGTTTTACGGGCAGGACCAGCCGTTGGCGAAGTCGCAGTGGAGGTCGGTCCAGCGGCGCTGCTCTTCGGGCGTGTAGGCGGGTTGGTCCTGGAGGTGTATCAGGGCATTGACCCAGCGGTCCCAGAGGCCGCCGGGCTGGGTGAAGCGGTTGGCGTGGTGGGTGCCGAGGTGGGCGTCGAGGCGGAGAAGGGCACCGAGGGCAGCGGGCTGGTCGTAGCGGAGGTCGGTACGGGGGAGGTAGCGGTCAAGGTAGGCCGTCAGGATCTCGGCGTCGGCGGGGGTGCCCAGGCGGGCCAGGGCGAAGCAGTAGCCGCCGCCGGAGTAGCAGACCTCGCTGGCCAGGAGCAGATCGCCGAGGCGCTCGCGGAACGAGGTGCGCCGGCCCACTCCGATCAGCCAGGCGGCGGTGAGGCGCGAGCGCCATTCGTAGGCGAGCAGCGCCTCCAGCTCGGCGTCGGTGATCGTGGCCGCGTCCTCGATCAGGTGGCGGGCGAAGCGTTCGGCGTGCGGCCACCCCGGCCGCAGGACGCGACCGCTGCCCAGATCGAGGTAGCGCGGGCGTTCCGAGTCCTTCCTCGTCACGTAACGCTCGATCACGTGGCCGTAGCCGATTTCCTCGGGGCGCTGGGACGGCATGGGGTCACCTTCCGGCTGCGGGTGCAGGCCACTGGAACAGAGCTTCCATCTTGGCTTCACCCTCGGCGGGGTGTGGGGGTGATCCCCGCATACGCGCGGAGCAGGCCGAAAACGGCCGCTGGGCTCACGGCGTCGGGGCATCCCCGCGTGCGCGGGGAGCAGCGGTTCGACGGGACGTCCGCGGACTACGACCCGGGGTCATACCCGCGTGCGCGGGGAGCAGATGGACTTCCGGCGGTCGTAGGGCACGTCGTTGGGGTCATCCCCGCGTGCGCGGGGAGCAGTAGAAGCGCGGGTTCCCATCCCCGTTGGCCTGGGGGTCATCCCCGCGTGCGCGGGGAGCAGCGCCTGGTGCGCAGCGCCTTCGACCCGGCGGTGGGGTCATCCCCGCGTGCGCGGGGAGCAGACTCGCTGACCTGCGACTCTAGGTCGGCGGCAGCAGGTTCTGCAGCACTTTCGCAATATCCGGCATATCCCAGATCTCGCCCGAAATCGGACTTAAAGCCCGCCGCTGTCTGAAAGCAGCTCAGCCACCGGCCCATGAGGGTCACGCGCTGCCCTTCTGGTCGGTCCGGTCGTGGCGGGCTTCACGGCCCTGATGCAGAAGACCATCGTGCAGGAGGCGCTGGGCGCGTGGTCACGGCTACGCACTCGGCGACGGGCTCCCTCGGTGCATCCCGCTCCCCGGCCCAGGCACCACCGGCTGCGCCGGGTAAGGGGCTCGTACAGACGGCGGCGATACGGCTGCCCGTCCCTGCAGCTGTCCAAGGGCCGCGGCGCGTTCGCCGGACTCGCGGGCGTGACCGACCGGCGCCGCAGCGCGCATCTCCTCGCGCAGGGCGTTCTCCTGCTGCAGGGCGACCACGTTCGCGCGGTGCCGCGCGGCCGCCGTGTTCTGGGCCGCGGCACTGGCCCGGAGCTGCTGAGCGTCCTCGGAGACGCGGGCGTCGAGGCGAGCGGCCAGTAGGGGGACGCGCTGCCGCAGCGTCTCCAGCGTTGCCTCCATGGATTGGACGTCCGCGGGCGGGAGCAGGGTTCCGCCCGGCGCGAGCAGGGAGATGTGCGGGTACTCAGTGAGGGCGTCCCAGCCTCCGCGCAGTGCCTCGGCGGAGGTGCGGGACGCTCGCCGCGCCTCGTCGATCGCGGCCGCGTGCTGCTGCTCGTACTGGGTGGTGAGCGCCTGGGCATCCTTCCGGCTGCTGCCGGCCAGCAGGAGGGCGATCCGGCCCTTCGTCGCGGACTGCTCGACCCGTTCCAGGATCTGACGGATCGACTCCGCGTGGCGCTGGGCCGCCGCGTGGCGCGCCGACTCCTCGCGCGCCCGGTGCGTCCAGGCAGCGGCCCGGGCGAGGACCTCGTACGACTCGGCGGCGAACGCCCCTGCCGGGGTGACGGGGACGTTCAGCCGGTCCTGCTGCACGGCGGCCCGGCGCTCGTGCTCGGCGGCCAGTTCCTCGGCCCGCGCGCCGGCGGCGGACTCCTCCGATGCCCGGGCGGGCAGATGCTGCGCGGGCAAGTGTCCGTACGGGCGCTGCTGCCACGGCGTGTAGGCCGGCTCCTGCCGGACCACCGTCCGGGACGCGGGGAGGCGGGTGAGCTCGTCGGTGACCATCGTGTCTTCGGTGTCGGCTTGCAGGATGCGGCCGTAGGCGGCGACGGCGCGGTCCAGGCGGTCGGCATCGGTGCGGGCCGGGCCGAGGGCGGCGCGGGTGGGGTGGTCCTCCAGCTCGTCGAGCGGGAGGTAGAGGTGGCTTTCCCGGCGGGCCCGGGACATGGCCGGGTAGAGGCTGTGGGAGTCGGCGTGCAGGCCGTAGGCGATGGTGACGTCGGCCGTGAGTCCCTGGGCGGAGCCGATCGTCATGGCGTAGGCGTGGGTGAGGCGGCCCTCCGCGATGTCACGGGCGGACATCCAGGCCTCGTTCAGCACGAACCCGCCCACCGGCCGCGGGCGGCGCCACTGGACGAGGACTCCCTTCTTCCCGTCCACCGCGAGGACGGTTCCGCGGAAGCCGTTGAGGACGTCGACCGCGGACTCGTCCCGGCGGCTGCGGTAGTCGTTGCGGCGGATGTGGACCAGGTCCCCGGCCGCGAAGGCGATGCGGTCGCCGCCGCCCGCGACCGCGTACGTACGGCCCTGCTCCAGCTCGCCGCACGCCACGAGCACGGCGCGGGCGCCGGCGTTGAGGGCGGCGACGTCCGTACGGCGTGCGGCGAGCAGCAGGAGGTCGGTGAGCTGGGCGTGCGGGTCGCCGGCCCACCGCGCCCGGGCTTCGTTCCAGGCGCCGAGCATCGCGGTCAGGGCCTCGGTGGCGGTGTCCTCGGCGTGGACGCGTCCGTGCGCGGCGAAGGCGGCGAGGGCGCTGGTACGGGCGCCCGAGCGCCAGTCCAGCAGCGCGGCCCGCTCCACGACGTCACGCTGGCGGCGGTTCTCGGTGAGTTCCAGGCCGCCGACGAGCTGGTGGATCCGGGCGAAGCCGCCGCCGATGCCGACGGCGCGCAGCTGGAGCGGGTCGCCGACCGCGACGACCTTGGTTCCGGTATCGGCCGCGTGCCGCAGGAGGGCGGCGAGCGCGCGGTCGTCGACCATCGCGGCCTCGTCGATGACGAGTACGCCGACCCCGTGCAGGCCTCGGCCCCCGCTGACCTCGCGGGTCCACGCCGCAATGGTCTGCGACTCGATGCCAGCCTCCGCGGCCAGGTTCGCGGCGGCGACCGCGGCGGTGGAGGCGCCCACGACGCGCAGTCCGGCGGCCTCCCAGCCGGCCCGGGCCGCCTGCATGAGGGTGGTCTTGCCCGCGCCGGCCACGCCGATGATGGCATCGACGGCATGACCGGCCGTCAGCAGCCGCGTCACCACGGCGCGCTGCTCGGCGCTGAAGACGAGGGCGCGCTCGGCGGTGGAGTTGGCGGCCTCGACGGTGGCGAGGGTCATCTCGGCGGCCTCGGCCGTCACCTCGGCCAGGTGCCGGCGCAGTCCTGCCGTGGCGCACTCGATGACGGTCTGCTCGGCGGCCACGACGGTGGTGTGCGTGTAGCGCTGGCGGTGGGTGTGGTGACCGCGGTTGGAGTCAGCCAGGCGGACCGCGTGGCCGCCCACCACGAGGACCTCGTCCGTCAGCGCGGTCAGCTGCTCCACTGACAGCAGGTGGGGCAGCGTCTTGGCGACGGCGGCCATCACGTGTGTGTGGGAGACGGTCTTCCGGGAGGCCGTGAGCCCGTGCTCGGCGTCCCAGATCCGGGCGGCGATCTCGGCGGGGCCCGGTATCCGCGGCCCGCCGCCGGCGGACAGCGGCGGCGCCGAGCCGTCCGGCCCGGGCAGCGCCGCCGCAACCATCGCGTCCACGGCAGCTCCGCTGCCGAGCACGGTGGCCGCCCGGGTCCGCCAGGCCTCCTTCGGCGCCTCCGGCCCGGCGTCCTCCTTGGCCTCCGCGCTCTTACGGGCGGCGGTCTTCTGCTGCTCCCGTGAGGCACCCTCGCCCACCAGGTCGATGACCTGATGGTGACGGCGGGAAAACACGTCCCGAAGGCCCTCGTCCACGCCCGCGAGCTCCCACGCCCCGGTCGTCGCGGAGCGCTCGAACCGGGCCCCGTGGGCTTCCGCGAGACGGGCTCGGAGCCGTCCCTCGGCGATCTCGTTGACCAGATGGGCGTAGCGGTGGAGGTCCTCGCCGCCGCCCGCGATGGTGCGCCACTTGCCGTCCGCGCACTTCGCCATGTGCGCGATGTTCACGTGGACGTGCAGGTGCGGGTCACCGGGCGAGCCGTCGACCGGGCGCGCGGACCGGTGCAGCGTCGTCCAGCCGATCAGCCCGGACGTGGCCACCCGCTCGGCCTGCTTGCCGTCCCCGTGGTGGCCGGCCATCCCGTACGCCGCCCACTGCTCCAGCGCAGCCACGGCCTCGCCGACGCTCGCCAGCCAGTCCGCCTCGATCCGCCCGGCGAGCTCGGCACCGGCCAGCCCGTAGGCGGCGGAGATGCTCTTGGGGAGGTCGAGGGTGATGTCCACACCACGCAGGCCGACATCGACCTTGTGCCGCATCCACGTCCGCGCCTCGGCCACCGTGTCCGCGCCGTACAGCTCGTCCAGCTCCAGCCGGGCCGCGTCGGCCAGGCGCTCGGCGTCGGCCAGCGGCAGCAGGTGGCTCTCGCCGTCGCGCAGGATGCCGCGCTCGGCCCGGGCGAACCTCTTCGCCAGCGCGGGCCTGCCCAGCACCTCGGCAACCGTCGTCCCCGCCCCGGCGGCCGCCTCGGCGACGGCATCGACGAGGACGCGGGCAGCCACCTTCCCCCGGGGATCGAGGACCTGCTTCCGCGCGACCAACTGCTCGCCGGTACGCCAGTCCCGACCATCCATCAGCGCGCGAGCGGCGTCCGGATCGACCCGCTCACCCGCAACCAGATCCAGCTCGACCAGACCGCCGCCGATCCACCGCAGGGTGCTCTCCCCGGAGAGCCGGTACTCGACCTGAGCATCCTCGGCCCGGTCACACCCGCAGTCCTCGCTCAGCCGGTACTCGACCTGCTCGGGAGCGTAGATGGGAGTCGCGTACCCCACCCGTCCACCCCCTCATCCGATGTCGGCTCTTAGCGATCCATGATCGTGTATCAAAAGATACCTGGAGTGCTAACTGACCTTCCATGGCTATCCGCAGCCGTCCCGACTTTTGTCCGCGGACAAAAGTCGGGACGGTCGGACTGTCGTGCGCAGGGTTGATGTCAGTGGGATGCGCAGGGTTATGACAGTGGGAACGCAGAGTCCGTGTCAGTAGGCATCGATGACGCAGGGAGTCCCAGAAGGCTGTAGAGCACGTTGTCGTGGAAGCGGTCGACGATACCGCCGGGGAGGACCATCTCGGCGGCGGCGAGGTCTTCCAGGGCTTGGCGCTGCGCGGCGTCGTGGGGGTCGATGCCGCCGTCGCCCCAGACGCGGAGGAGGACCTCCGCCTCGGCGGGCTGAATCGGACCGCGTACGGAGGCGTGGGGCTTCTTCCGCCCGGTGAGGGCGTCGACCTGGTACGAGTCGAGGACGTCGAGGCGCGGGGTGACGGTGTACGCATCGGGCGGGACCTGACGCAGGATGAGCACGCCGCCGGCGTCGGGGTGGGTACGGGCGTGGTCGAGGGCGGTGTCGGTCCGGTGGCGGGTCCAGGACAGGGCAGCCACAAGGGCCTCGGCGGTGAGGGAGCCGTCCGCGTGCGCGAGCGCGGTGAGGACGGTGAGCGCGTCACGGTCCGCGCCGGCCGGGTGTTGAGCGACTCGTTGTGTGAGCACGTAGGTGGGGTTCGCGACGCTCAGAGTGGTCACGGGCGAAGGGCGTCCGGTTGACGTACATGCGCGACGACACGGTGAACATCGGCTGGCCCTTCCCATGCTGCTCTTGGCGTCGGTACTGCTCTTCGTGGACGTCCTGTCGCTCCTCGCCGTTCGGGTGAGCTGTGCGCCATGGCACGACTGGGTGATCGACTCCGTGGGCAGCGTGCAACACGAACCGCCCCTGGTGCCGGGGCGGGGCGCTGGTGACGCTGGTGGGATGTGGGAGGCAACAGCTCGTGATCGTCGTACCCGAGTCCGAGGAGACCGTGCTGCCGTCGTGTCCGGCCTGCGAGGCGCCTCTGCGTCCGTGGGGCTATGCCCGGGTGCGCGTGATCCGCCTGCCGGATGGCCAGGTCCGGCGACTGCGGCCGAGGCGGGCCCGCTGCCGCTCATGCCTCACCACCCACGTACTGCTGCCGCCGTACTGCCTGCTCCGACGCGCGGACAGCGTCCACACCGTCGCCCTGGCCCTGCTGGACCACGTCGGCGGACACGGCCACCGACAGATCGCCCAGCGCCTCCAGCTGCCCGCCAGCACGGTCCGCGGCTGGTTCCGTCGCGCGGCCGCGCTCGCCGCGTCCTGGCGCCGTCAGGCCACCGTCTACGCCTGCCGACTCGACCCGGACGCCGGGCCGCTCCAGCCGCGCACCAGCAGGCTTGCCGAAGCACTCGACGCCCTGGGCGAAGCCGCACGCGTCGCGCGGGGCCGGCTGTCGGCCTGGTCGTCCATCGACCCCTGGGGCGTCGTCACCCTGCTGACCGACGGCCGGCTCCTCACGCACCGATGAGTAGCCCGTCGGCCGGGTTGATCTTGGTGCATCTCCGAAGCGAGTGCCCCGCCGGAAGCGCTTTTGACCTGCTCCGAGTCTTGGCCCGGCCGGAAAGGGGGATGCCGCCGGGGAGCTCGCGCTCCTACCCTGGCGGAAAGGAGCGGGGGAAATGATCATGACGGTGACAAAACCGATGCAGCCGAAAGCGGGGCTGTGGATCTCCGGCGTCGTCGGGGTGGTGTGGTGCGGGGTGCTGGTGTTCTGGCTGCTGGTGGTGCCGGAGCCGCTCGACATACCGGGCGTGCTGGTGCCGGCGATCGTGGCGGTCGCCGCGGTCGTACAGCTCGGCATGGCGGCCATGTATGCCGTGCGGCTGTGGTGGTCGCGGTGACGGGCCGCGAGCGGGTGCCAGTCGACAACGGCGACCCGCAGACCTGGTACGCCCGGGGCCTGGTCCTCCTCGGCCTGGGCGGGGTGCTGATCCTGGTGGCGTGGCTGACCCGGTCAGCGGAACCGTGGTTGCTCCTCGACCTTGTCGACGGGTTCGGGTTCGCGCTCCTCGGCTTCGGCGCGCTGTTCTTCGCCGCGGGCGTGGTGCTGCGGCTGGTCCGTCGTCGCCGCTGAACGAGGGCCTCGACAGTGTGCACACGAAGCCGACAGCGTGAAGACGAACCCTCACCCCGGAGAGCGAACGGAACCTCCGACATCATGCGCATCCCGAATGTCGCCGCCGTGCTCATTCTGAGCGTCCGACAACAGCCGGGCGGCGGTCGCTGACCTGGCGTTGGCGGGGCAGCTCGAAGAGTTCGTCGGAGCCGGGCATCAGGTCGGCGGGGTGCATGTCGAGGCGGCGGGCGAGTTCGAGCAGGACCCGGACGGGCAGGTCGGGGAGTTCTTCGAGGTCGATCTGGTGCTCGTGGACGCCGAGAAGGTCGGCGAGCTGCCAGCCGGTCATACCGGCGGCCAGGAGCCGCCGCTTGATGACGTAGGACTTCTGCACGGAGTCGCGGCGCCGCTGCGGGCCCTCGCGGCGGATGGGGCGGCTGGAGTAGTGCGCGGTCACAGGCGCTCTCGCACGTCGTCGCCGAGGGCGATGAGGTCCAGGCCCCGGTAGTGCATCCACCCGGCGGCCGCGGCGTCGTGTGCGGTCTCGTCGCCGTGGCGGCAGTGGGAGCGATGGAAGGGGTCGGTGTCGGTGGCGCCCTGGCTTCGGCGGTAGGCGAGGTGGGCGGCGACGAGCGGGGCGGCGTGCGCGGGCAGGGGCACCGGGTCGTCGGATTCGAGGTGGAGGACCTGGAGGGCGTTGAGCTCGTGCGAGGTGTGGTGGTGGAGCTTCCACCGCCACGGGACGCGCAGGTAGCGCCTCTCCTCCGGCTCGTACGGGCTGCCGGTGACGGGCACGTGGACGCTGCTGCCGTCGGGGGCGGTGTTGCCGCAGGTGATCAGCCCGAAGCCCGTGGGTCCGTGGGAGAGGTGGATGGACAGGGCTGTCGCGGCGGCCGCTTCGGGCGAGGCGACGGTGCGGATCTTGTGACAGAGGCGTTCGGTGAGCTGGCTGAGCAGGCGGGTGGTGGGCGCGCTGCCGAGGGTCTCGTACTGCCAGCGCAGGAGGTAGCCGCGCAGGAACAGGGCGACCTGGACGCCGCGGAGCCGTCCGTCACCTCGATCGCCCGGCACCTCGACATCGGCCGCTCCACCCTCTACCGGACGCTGGCCGCGTACGACGAAGCCATCGCCACCGGCCGGGAACCGGCGCGGTGACCCACAAACCTCGACTGCGGACTCCTCGACGCCACCCAGCGTGAGGTCGGATGCGGCTGGGCTGGCAGCACGTCCACCGCGTCACGTCCCGTCTCGTCAACGGCCTGCGGGCTCCGTCAGCCTGCCGAGTGCGGCGGTGCGGTCGGCAACGAATCACGGGACCAGCGGACGGGGCCGTCGGTGAGCCAGGAGCCGTCACCCATGGGCTCCAGGTCGTAAGGGTGGGCCGCCTCGACGGCCATCTCGCCACTGATCGCGCCCGTGCGCACGTCGATCAGGTGGTAGCGGAACCACTCCTCCCCGTCCTCGGTCTCACTGCCAAGGGTGACCACAGCCGTGTCCGCGGCCAGGTAGCCGCCGCTCCATTCCACGAAGGTCTCCTCTGGGTCGTACCCGAAGGCCTCGACAGGGAGAGTGAAGAGCACGTCCCCGCTGGGGTGGCGGTGGAAGGAGACGTCCGCCTGCCCGTGGTCGACGGTCATGAACTGCTCCCCGCCCGGCGCCAGGTCGATCAGGCAGCGATCCGACCACGGGTACGTCACGAACTCCACCTCGCCGTCGGCCCCGGCCGTACCTCGGAGAATGACCGAGCCGTCCTGGCCCTCACCGATGTCGAGGTAGATGCTGCCGTCCACGGGGTGCACGTGGTGGCCGGCGCCGTGTCCGCCCGTCTCCAGCTCCCGGCGGGCGAGGACGGCCCCGCTATCGGCGTCGTACACGACCCACTGGTCTCCGCCCCCACGCCGCGCCATCGCGTCCGGCCGGTAGACCCACACAGTCCGCCCGTCCAGGGACAGCGCACAGCCAGGCCGGTGGCCGTGGAGCACGTCGGAGTGCGGCTCGAAGTCCGACGCCCACACCAGGTCACCCACGCGCGTGAGGCAGACGACCCGGTTCAACGTCGTGTAGACGACTCGCTCCAGATCAGGCCATACCACCGACGCCACGACCTCGTCGCCGGCCCGCGGCTCGAACACCGCGGCGGGGTCCAGCACCCCGAAAGCACCGGAGTCGATCACGTAGGCGTGGATCCACCCGTCGCGGTGGCGGGTAACAGCCTTCAGATGCTGCGGACGAATCATGCGCCGAGGCTAACGCCCAGCTCCGACACCCGACGGGTGCCGTTCGTCGCCCAGCCATGAGAGGAGTAGCGCGACGCATCTGGCCTGGCATCCTGGTTTGGTGACCACTTGGATGCGTTGCTACTGGGACGAGGAAGACACCTGGTTCTACTTCGAGGTCGACGCCGAAGGCTGGGTGATCCGGCAGGTCGAACTCAAAGGACCTGAGCTGATCCCAATCGCAGCTGCCTCACTCCCCGAGTGGCAGGGGGCCCGCGACGCAGGCCGCCTCAACGAGTACGACAACAGGTTCGGGATCACCGCCGAGCTGCCCGTCTCGGAATGGGAAGGCCACGACCCCGGCCCACTCACCTTCGAGGAGTTCGAGGAAGTCTGGGGGTCTGCCCGTCGCCGGATTGCACCCCGGCCCGGCTGACCGCTCGGTCCCGCGGAGGCTTCTTGGCATCATCGCGGCATGACCCCGACCCTTCCCCGCACCGTCCGAGCCGTCGACACCGCTCACCTCCTGGACCTGGCCCAGGCGGCCGCCATGCATGGCTTCAGCCAGCGGCTCCCGGTCGATTGGCTACGAGAGCACCTCGCCGCAGAGGCGACGCACTACCTGTTCCCGACGCTCGTGCAGCGGCTCACGCACCGTCCCGAGGTGCCGCTGCAGTGGAGGTGTCAGCAACTGCTGACCGTCAGCACCGGCGAACAGATCTGGGGCCTCCTCGACGTCCTTCCCGACACCTTCGACAAGATCCCGGAGACCTTGGACACGGAGTTCAAGGAGGACATCATCAACCGCATCGAGCAAGCAGTGAAGGTGCGGGAGTGGATGGAACGGACGGCCGCCGATGCAGGTTCATGATGTCCGGCGCACCCGACTCTGAGGCCATGACACCGAACTGAACCAGTCGCCTGGCGACGCCGCGCCGCTACTTGATCAAGTGGAAATCCGGATGCCGCAGCCAAGCCCTCAGAAACTCCACGTCCCCGACGTGTCGATGCCACCGCCCACCGCCCCCAGTGTCATAGGAGACCTCCGCGAGTGTTCCCGGCAGGGTTGACGCCAGTGCTCTCCCCCGGGCCAGGGCGGTCTCGGTCCCCCTGTCCTCTCCTGTGCCGGGGAGGCTGCTCAAGAGGCCGTCGAAGTCGACCATGGCATCGAGGCGGCAGGCCAGAGCGAGCGCCAGGTGACCGAGCAGCACATGGTTCACCGAACCCGAGCAGCCGGCACCGACTACCAGCCCCTGCGCCGGTGGCCGCGAAAAGGATGAGTAGTCCTCGTCCTCGGCAGGCATCTCCTCGTCCTCTGAGAGGAAGAACACGCCGACGCCGGCTGGATCGAAGGCCCGCAGGCCCAAGGCCGAACCGTCGCGCACCCAGAAGTCCACATCGCCGCTGGCCTTGGTCTCCACCGGGTCGCAGAAGGTCTCCAACCACGGGACCACGTCGGCCAGGATGTCCGCAAACCCTCGTTGTTCGAAGAGCCACAGTCCAACTGCCGGTCCCGCCATACCGCCCCCAGAACTTCGTGGACCAAGTGCCACCAGGACCCGGTTCTACCAGGTCCCGGCGGCGGACGTCTGATCACGGCGACGGCTCACCTGCGTTGCTGTGGTGACCCGACCCGCGGTCAGCCGACCTCAGGTACCGCGCCAGGCGGAGCAGGCTCCTCCGCGGTGACACGCCGGATGTGGCCTACCCACGAATCCGGCGTCAGGGAGGACCACTCAACGTCGATCTCAACGCCGTGGAATATGCGGGTGAGGTCCGCAAGCTGCGTGAAGATCGCCGTCTGTACGTCCTCAAGGGCCGTGTCCGCGGGCATCGGGACCTTGCCGCATCCGCCACCCGAGTCGTCGGCGATGAACGTGTAGGGCCACACGCCTTGCCCAGTCAGCAGGATGATCTCCTTCGGTATGCCGAAGGGGGGCCGATTCTTCTTCGTCTTGGGTCGTCTCGCCACGGTGCCATCCAACCTGACGGACCGCAGGGTCAGGCACCCGGCATACACACCGCAGCCCCTTCCATGGGCTGAGAACCATCCCACTGACACAACTCTGCGCGCCACTGACATCTACTCTGCGCACGACACAGTGACCGGCGACATGAAGTGTCAGCAGGTGGTGACGACATGGAGAGCCCCAGGAGGCTGTACAGCACGTTGCCGTGGAAGCGGTCGGTGCTACCGCCGGGGACGACCATCTCGGCGGCGGCGAGGTGTTCCAGGGCCTGGCGCTGCGCGGCGTCGTGAGGGTCGATGCCTCCGTCGACCCAGACGCGCAGAAGGACCTCGGCCTCGTCAGGCTGGATCGGGCCGCGTACGGAGGCGTTGGGCTTCTTCCGCCCAGTGAGTACGTCGACCTGGTAGGCGTCGAGGACGTCGGGACGCGGGGTGACGGTGCACACCCCGGGCAGGACGTGCCGCAGGAGGAGCACGCCGCCGGCTGCGGGGTGGGTATGGGTGTAGTCGAGGGCGGCGTCGGTCCGGTGGCGGCTCCAGGACAGGGCGGCCGCCAGGGCTTCACCGGTGAGGGGGCCGCCGCGTGCGCGAGCGCGGTAAGGACGGTCTTCCGTGCCGATGGGTACGGTGGGCGTGTCGTGGTCCGCGCCGGCCGGGCGACGGTCGTTGGAGTTCGCGCCGTACGACGCGCACCGGTAGGCGCCCGTATCCGGCCGACGGGCCAGCACCCTGAGCAGAGCACCGTACCCATCGGCACGGAAGACGGTCGCCTCGAAGCAGTGTGGCGGCGGGTCAGCCGATGCTGATCGTCGTGTACGTCTCCCCGTCGCCGGGCGGGCGGCTCCAGGAGAGCGACTCGAAGCTGTGCAGCCGGCCCTCGGTGAGGGCGAGGCGGGGCAGGGTGACCCCGTGGAGGCGGACGATGACGTCCAGGACGCGGGCTACCACGGCGGCCTGGCCGTCGGCGTCGGGGGCGTCGAGCCCGAGGACGGTCGGGGCCAGTTCGGCGGGAACGGCGCCGGCGGTGGCTTCGAGCGTTCCGCCCCATAGCGTGAACGCGTAGCGCAGCGTGCTGTCTTCGGCGGCCGACACGTGGAAGACCGGGGTGCCCTGGCGCCACTCGTGCCAGATCACGATCGCCCGGCCGCCGCCGACCGAGGCGTCCGGCGCGGGAGAGACGAAGCGTGCGGTGTCGAACCCGGCCGGAGGGTCTTGTTCGAAGGCGAAACTCCAGCCCGTTCCGGCCCTTCCGACGCTGAGCAGTGCCTTGTCGTCGTAGCTGGAGAAGACCCGTTGGCCGGATCGGTGGTGTCGGCTGACATCCCACTGCCGCAGGGGCGGCGAGAGCACGGTACCGGGCGATGAGCCGAGCAGCGCGGGCAGCTCGTCCGGGGGCACGCCTTCGACGAGGATCATCCGGTAGTCGCTGACCGATGTCTGCCAGGGGCGCAGCCCGCCGGGCCGGACGAGCCAGGACAGGCCGTCGGGGTTCCGGTCGGCGGCAGGGGCTGGAGCCGGGCCGCTCTCACCGCCGCGCGGGGTCCGCAGGAGTTCGAGACGTCGTTCGGCGGTCAGTACCGGGGCGAGCAGCGGGTCGGCGAGCAGGCCCACCGGCGCGATGTGGCCCGGGCCGAGCGGCTCCCACGACGGGATCGCGGCGCGCAGAACCTGCCAGGCGGCATCGGTGTCGCCCCAACGGGCCTGCTCACGGGCCTCGTGGACGGCCTCACCGAACGCTCCGCCGGGCCGGTAGCGGTACGCCCCCTCGCGTACGGCGCGCAGGATGTCGGCTGCGGCCTCGGCGGTGCCGGGGAAGATCCCGGGGTCGGCATAGTGCCAGTCCTCCGCGGGCCGGCCGCTGCTGAGCAGATCGACAGCATTGAGGGGGAGCTGTTCGCTGAGGAAGCGGGGATTGTCGGGGTGCGGCGGCTGCACCGCGCGCCCACGCGAGCCCTCCAGCTGCGCTATCTGGTCCATGAGCTCGAGCGCGTACGGTCGGCCGTACTTCTGCGCCTCCGTCAGCAGGGCCGCGGCCTCTTCGTGGCGGCCGCGCAGTGCCATGGTCCGGGCCCGGACCACGGCGGCGTCCTGGGCCCGGGTCGTGCCGTTGACGAACGCGGGGCCGTCCTCCTCGTCTCGGCCGGGCGCGTGCGTGTGGAACTCCTGGTGCATAGCGATCATGAACGCCGCGAACGACGGATACCGCTCCGGGTCCGCGGCCCGCCAGGAGGCCCACACCCGCACCGCCCACTCGCCGTCCGGCCCCACGTCCTCCGGGTCGAGCAGCACGAAGGTGATGTCCGACTCGACGTCCAGTTGCAGCGCCCGGGACCACAGGCCCACCTGCGCCCGCACCTCCTCGGGGTTGCCCTCCTCACCCCAGGCCTCGTCGAAATCCTCACCGAGGCCCTTCGCGTCGTCGTGCCAGTGCGCCTCGCGGGTGCCGGCCAGTTTCCAGACGAAGGCGCCGGCGTGCTGCCAGCCGTCGCTGACCCGCAGGAACTCCCGGTAGGAGGGCGGCATCGCGCGGCCCAGCCGGTCCTCCATCGCGGCGATGTCCGCCTCGGTGGCCGGGTCGGCTCCGAGCCATCTGCCCCGCAGTGCTGCGGCGTCATCGGTGCTCAGCTCCTCGGATTGCCCCTGCGCGTCCGCCCACTCCTCGCTCCACCGGGCCAGAAAGCTCTGCCAGTCGACCTGCTTGATCTCCATGCCGGTGATCCTCGCAGCGGGCACCGACAACGGTGCTTGCCGCGAGCGACGTCGCCCGCTTCCGTAGGGCTCCACATGGTCGTCGATCAGCACGAGCAGGGCCTGAGCCAGACCGCCGAGGCCGAGGTCCTACTCCGCACCTGGATTGATGGCGGCATCGACCCGCACGACATCGCCCAGCGCCAGGCCCTGAAGACCTCGTCGCCGCCGAGACGGTCACCCGTAGCGACATCATCGACAGGTTCCGCGACAACGTGCTCTACAGACTTCGGATGCCTCCGAGTCGTTGCCGCCTCCTGACACGGACTCCGCGATCCCACTGTCATGACCCTGCGCATCGTGCTGACATCCACCCTGCCCACGACACAACGGACTCCACGACGGATCGGTCCCTCACCGTTGCCGGGTGCGCCTTTCGCTCACCAGGGCGGTGAAACGGTCCCGTCCGCTTCGAGTCCGTACCGGAGCAGCTGATCGGAATCGAGACTCAGGGCCCTCCATCGGGCCAGTTGTCGCAGCAAGGACAGCTCTCCCGCGTCCGCGTTGCGTCGCGCCAGGAGTTCCGCCTTCGCCATCTGCTCGGGTGACAGCATCGGGGCTCGGGCCGGCTTGCCCTCCTGGCGGGGGCGACCGGCCTGCCACTGGACCCGCATGAGGCGGACCAGCCCGTTGGCTGCCCCGGTATCGCCCGCATCGGAGGCTTGCTGGTAGAGGTGCGCGGCCCGGTCCGTCTCGCCCTCCTCCTCCAAGGCCTTGGCGAGGGTACGCAGCGCAAACCTGCCGCCCGTGCGTGCTAGTTCGGCGGCGGTGTCCTCCGCCTGGTTCCACTGCCTGGCTTCGATCCGCAGCCGGAGGAGGTGCTCCCGCGCCTGCGCACCGGCCAGCTGCCGTAGCCGCTCCGCCTCATCCGTATTGCCGACCCGTTCCTCCATCATGGCCAGGTCGTGGAGGAACCTCGGGTGTTCCCCCCTCCGTACGAATCGCTCCAACGCCGCCGCGTCGTCGACGAAGGGCCGCATGATGCGCTGAAAGCGGGCACCGTGGGCTTCGGCGGCCCGCCGGTACAGCTGAGCGGCCTCATCACGGTCTCCGCTGTCCTCCCGCCGTCGAGCGACGTAGCGCAAAGCCTCCGGATGACCTGCCTCGGCGGCGACTTCGTAGAGGCGTTCCGCTTCTTCGGGATCCCCTGCATCGGCCCGCAGGCGGGCCAGTTCCTGCAGGGGCCCGCGCCCTGCGGGCCAGCGCCGACCTTCGGCCGGACTGTCCAGGAGCCCGAGGAATCCCACGGAAACAGGTGTGGCCTGCCGGGCGAAGTCCTCGGCTTCATCGTGCCGGCCGGCCTTCTCGCAGAGCAGGGCGAGATCGCCGAGGGCCTTCTCGGATCCGCTGTCGGCCGCGATCCGGTAGAGGCGTTCAGCTTCTGCCGATTTCCCATCCCTCTGCCACTGTCCGGCCAGGCTCCTTTGCACTTGGTGTCGGCCGGTGTCCGCCGCGATCTGCAGCAGGCGTGCGCTCGTGTCCTCGTCGAGCGGCAGTGTTTCCGGTCCTATCAGGCAGTCCACGGCCTCGGGGTGCCCTGCTCGCGCAGCCTGCCGGGCCACCGCCTCCGCTTCCGCCAAGCCGTTATGCCGGTACTGCAGCCGTACCAGCTCTCCCCACGCGCTGCCGCTACCTGCCTCGGCGGCCCGGCGGTACAGGCGCACCGCTTCCTCGTATGCACCATCTCCCCTCACACGCTCCGCGAGGACGACGAGGGCCTGCGGCTCCCCGTCTTCGGCGGCCCGTTGGTACAGCCGCTGTGCCTCCTCGCGGTCCTTCGTCACCCCACGCAGCCGACCGAGAGCCGTGACGGCCGCGCTGCTTCCGCCTTCCGCCGCCCGCGAGTACAGCTGAAAGGCTCGGCGCAGCCGCCACCGGTCCTCCGCCGCCCGGGCCAGGGCGAGCAGGTCCGGGATGCCGATGGACTGGGCCTGGTCCGCGACCGCGTCCCAGAAGCTGTCCGGTGGGACCTGGAGCCGGCGCGAGGAACGGCCATGGTGGTCGAGGTAGTCCGCCAGCGCGCACACACCCGGCACGGCTCCCATGCCGGTGGGGCGCGGCACGTGCCCCAGGGCAGCCACAACGCCTTTGACCTTGGTACGGGCGTACGCCAAGGCGCCGGTGAACCAGTCCTCCGGGGCGGCCGCGCGTTCCTGGCTGGTGAGGTAGCCCGGGGCGGCTGCCTCCAGGAGGGCCAGGGGCACGGCAGACGCACAGCCCAGCCGCCGGGCGTCCATGGCGGCGGTGATGAGCGCGCGGCCGTAGCGGCCCGCGGGCCCGGCGGGATGCTGCCAGTGGGCGATCAGCTGCGGCCCTGCCGCCAGGGTCTGGGTGACCTGCCCGTCGGTGCTGGTCCGACCGGCCACGGCCAGCGACAGGTCGCCGGTCACGTGCAACCGCGTCAGCGCCTCGGCCGTGAACTCGGCGGGGACGTCGACCGCGGGCACGGCCGTCAGGAGGGCACGCGCATGGGGATGGTGATCCTCCGCATGGGGCAGGGGGGCGGCGGCAAGGCTCTGGTGGTACTCGGGCCACAGGGTCGCCATCACCACCACGGGCCCGGGCTCCTCCAGCCTGCGGCGCAGCGCGGCGGCTGCGGCCTCACCCGCAGGCCCCAGCAGGAACTCCTGCGCCTCGTTCAACCACAGCACCGTGCGGGGGGCCAGCGCATCGGCTGCCAGCAGGGCCAGCAGGCTGTCGGCGCCCTTCGGGAAGACCAGGCGCCAGTCGGGCAGAGCGGTCCGCACGCCCTCGTACGCGGTCCGGGTCTTGCCCGCGCACGACGGTCCGCGCACCACCACCATGACGGAGGCGGCACCGACGGCGGCGGACGCCAGATGGGAGCGCAGCTCCACGTCGTGCTCCCGGACCACGTAGTCCGGGAGCACGAACGCGGCGGTGCCGGCCGTAGCCGCACCTCCCGCAACGGCCGCGTGCACACCCAACTGCGCGGCGGTCCACTGGTCGAGCGGCCGGGGCTTGTCCGGCAGCGCTGCTGCGCGTGCGCGCAGTTCCTCCTGGCCCAGCGCGGCCACGGACTGGGCGCGGAGGACACCTTCGCGCACGGCCCGGGTGCGGTGGGCATGCAGGGCTGCCTGTCGTCGGCGCCACGCGTCGGCATCGAGCAGGTCCGGTGGATCGGGGAGGGCGACACCGAAGGCGACGGCGTGGCTGGCCAGATGACCGATCAGGTCCAGGAGGCGTTCTGGTTGTTGGGGAACCTGTGCACCCTCGAACCATTTCCCGACGGTCGTCGCAGACGCCTTCAGCATGCGTGCCAGGGCTCGTACCGAGGGCAGCCGGTCCCGGTGCGCATGGTGCCAGGCACCGAGTGCGCGCAGATCCAGCAGGAACGACTGCTCGGGATCCCCTCCCTGCTGCGACCCGGTGAACGTCATGCGCCCCTCCCCCACTGTCCGGTGTCCACCTGGTCATGGATGGACACCCGCGCAGCCTAGGCCGGACACCGACGCCGTGGCCGGGCAACCGTCCAAGTCCACCGGAAGGCAGCCGGACACCCAGGCGGACGGTCAAGGTCAGGCCCATCGCTCCGGGCACACCCGTCCCGTAGCGAGCACGTTCGACGATCTTCCAGGCAACCTTCCCGAGGGGGAACCACATGTCCGTCCTGCCGTCCGTACTCCACGACGCGGCCACGCTGACCGCCGCCACCGGGCTGGCCTACACCGCCGCCACGGTCACGGTGGCCGCGGCTTCGGTCCTCTCGCGCAACCCTGAGCGCCGGCGCGATGCCCGGGCGACGCTGACGATCCTGCTGCAGCGCCGCGGCGCGCGCTGACGCTCCGAACGCCCCGACGCGCCCCCGACTTTTGTCCGCGGACAAAAGTCGGCGTTGCTGTCCTTCGACAGCGAACCTCGGCGCCGGTCCTTGCCATCCAACTCAGTCGTTCCAGGTCAGCAGACTCAACCCGCCGCGCTTCGATACTGCCGGGCTTTGACAGTCAATCCAGTCGTCGCAGGTCAGGAACCTTCGGCCGGACTGAGTTGGCTATCAAAGGACAGTGGCAGCGTAGGTCGCACACAGGAACGCTTGCTGTCGCGTCTCCCTGAACCTTGACCGATCTCACCGAACTTTGACCGGCCCCCTCTCGGTCTGCCTTCGCTGACACCCCTGGCGCAACCAGAGTTCGTCGAAACGCCGGATTCGTGCCGCGTGGGAGTCAGGGACGCAGCAGTGCGGGAGCCGCCTTTCGCTACAGGGCGCTCCCCGCAGAAGGGGGTGCTGGTCAAGGTGTAGCGCCGACGTGGTTGCATCAGGCACTGAATTTCTTTCCGATCTTCGGATCGAGAGTGCTGTGGGGGGCATGTGTCCGGTCTGAGCAAGAGGATGTCGTTCGTCGTCGGGGTGGCAGGCGGGCTTGTCCTGGCGGGGTGCTCGCCTACGCCGGTGAAGCACGCACCCCAGCCGGCCCCGAGCGTCAGCGCCGCCCCGCCCGTGCCCTTGGTGGTTGAGCGGGCTCAGGCCGAGAAGCTGGTGGACGAGGTGCTGCGACAGGTCGTCTACGCGAAGGATGAGGGGGCGCTGGCGAAGGCGGAAACCGGGGCCCTCCTGGATCAGAGCAAGACGATCCAGCGGCTGAACGGCCGGAACGATGCCGAGCTGGTGCGCTCGGAGCAGTGGGTGGACTACCTGATTCCCACCGAGCGGGAGCAGCCCGGCTATCCACGCTCATTCGTGGCTCAGTTCAGGAGCGAGGACATGCACGACCTCGGGAAGGACCGGGCGGCCGGGCTGTACTACTTCGTTCAGGAGGAGGCCGGCGGGCCGTGGAAGGCCGCCGCCAAGTCGTGGGCACCAGACAAGCCCGCTCCGCAGCCCAAGCCGGGCCAGGCCGACGAGCGCCTGTACGGGAACTGGGGGTTCGGGGCGTTCTCCGTACGGGACACCCCCGTCGCCGCCCCGGCCCGAGACGAGGCGGGCGCCGCGGTCCTCTCGCCGACCGCCGCCAAGGACCGGGAGGTCTGCGGGCACTACGCCGAGTACCTCTCCTTCACCGCACCGGACGGGGAACCGAAGAGCGAGCACTTCGTTGCGGGCAAGCTCACCAGCGACGTCGTCACCGCCTACAACGCCGAGGCCAAGGTGAAGGGATGGGAAGGCCTTCGGTTCCGGTTCGCTCTCAAGGCAAGCGGAGCGGACCTGCCCGTACTACGGCTCGCCGACGGGAAGGCACTGGTCACCTGCACCTTCACACAAACGGCCCGCACGGACAGCAGGCCAGGAGGCAACTGGGACTTCTCCGTCGGGGGGAGCGGGGAGACCCACCTCGCCAACAACTACGCGGCCATCCTGTTGGGGGGCGCCCCCAACGCGCGGTGGCGCCAGACCACCATCCGCAGGAGCGTCACCGCGACCTTCGAAGTGCCCGCCCAGGGCCCCTCCGACGTCGTCGGATGCAACTGCCTCAACCCGCCGGTCCTCACGGCAGATGGAACACCCAAGTAGCGATCAAAGTTCGGTGAGACTGGCCAAGGTTCACTGAGACGGAACAGACGCCTCTGCCCATGAGTCAGGACCATTGTCCTTGGACAATGAAGTTAGTCCGGTGCGGTGGTCTGACCTGGATCGACTAGGTTGGATGTCAAACGATCAGACCCTTCTTCCAGGTGTGTCCCGTGCCGCTGAGTCTTGATCGGGTTGTCGGCGAACCCTGGCTGACGCGTGCCTCCGCCACCGAAGGTTGGCTGCCCCCGGCCCACGAAGTGGATGTCTGGCCAGACACGTTGGCAGACGGGGACGCAGGGGGCTTCCCGCACCACACGGCCATCGGCAAGGATGATCGCCATGAATGACGGTCTTATCCAGTTCGTGCGACGGCGTCTCGACGAGGACGAGCACAACGTCGTGATGATCACGTCGCTTGCTCCTCCCAACACGGATGTGACCCTCGACAGCACGATCCCCATGATTGACATGGTTCGTGCTGTCACGGACCTCTATGCATCGGTTGCAAACCTCGACATGCCAGAAGGATCCAGCAGCAGGGGCTTCGAGGCTGGGCGGGCTGCTGGCCTGGGCGAAGCGGTCAGGCTTCTCGCTCAGAGTTACCACGACGCCCCGGATTACCGTGAGGAGTGGCGCCCCCGGACGCTTCCCCAGAAGAGCCTCGCCGATCCCGAAGCGTGACGCAGACTGTCGTACTGACCTGGGCATTCACGGTTCGGTGGCACTGAGGTGGTACCAGTCCTGGGCGACCACCCAGGACTGGTACCACCTCAAGGACCCGGCAAAGTCGCCGGCCTCACGGGAGAAACCACGGCCCGGCTAACCCACGCGAACTTTGATCAGCGGGTCGGGAACGAAGCCAGATCGAGATCCCACTGGTCAGCTGCGTGAAGCAGAGCGCCTGTCTCCACCCGGGCCTCCACGAAGTACTGGTAGATGTCTGCTCCGTTTTCACCCTGCTGCCACGGAGGTGCCGCCTCCATGGACAGGTGCACACGAATCACCGCGCCGTCCTCGCTTCGATCGACGAGGCTGAAGGCCAGGACCGGCTCGACGAACCAGGTGTCCGGGGACAGCCAGCCGTCGGCATCAGGCCTGGTCACCTCAACGACCCCTGCAGCCACCGCGCGCAGCCAAGCAGACACCTCACGGGCTTCATCGGTCAGCAGACAAGGATCACTGAGGGACCAGCTGCCGTCCGGAGCCGTCACCGTGCCACCGATGACCAACCAGTTGTCATCGTATGAGTCGCCGCAGACCGCGGAGAACTGGTATCGCAGGGGGCGGAGCTCGACACTGCTTACGTGATCACCCAAAAGCATTGTCCCAGGGTGTCACGGACCGTCTCGACGTTGCACGGTCCCGCAAGCACGTCAGCACCGCATGGGCGAACTGGGCGAGACGGGCCGTTTGACATCCAACTCAGTCGCTCCAGGTCAGGGCGCCGAACCGGACTAACTTCGTTGTCAAAGGACAATCCCCGCATGCGCGCGGAGCAGTGGAGCAGGCCAGGAGCGAGCTCGTTCTCGTAGGGGCCATCCCCGGTCCGCGGGGAGCAGCTCGAGGACACGAACACGATGAAGTGCAGCCCTGGATCATCCCCGCATGCGCGGGGAGCGGCGCACGGTCTTCATCCGCACCGTGTACCAAACGGGGTCATCCCCGCGTGCGCGGGGAGCAGCATTACCTCGCCCCTGACCACCTCCACCGGCACGGGGTCATCCCCGCGTGCGCGGGGAGCAGCTCCAGCGTGATCGTCCCTTGGACGCCAGCGCTGGGGTCATCCCCGCGTGCGCGGGGAGCAGACTGCCTGAGCTGGCACGTTACAGCGGCCACAGGCCCGTTTTCATCACTTCCCAAGATTCAGGCATACACGGTATTCGGGATTTTTCACTCCCCTGACGGCCGGAGTCGCGCGTCATCCAGACGCAGGCTGCTGCTGCAGAAAGCAACTCGGCCTCAGTCAAGGGACAGGCCCCCGTGCCGAGCGCCGCCCATCCGCCTGAGCCCCTCACCGGCGCCCATCCATTCCCGCCCCGCCTGCTCGGGGACGGCCCCGAGGTCCCCCGGAGTTGCTGTGGCAGGAGACGGGGGGAGCTCCGTGGGGAGGGTCGGTACGGGGAGCCAGCGCTTGAGGCCGCGGTGGCCGGTGCCCGCCATGAGGACGAGCAGGCCCCAGGTGAGCGGTTCCGGGAGGTTGAGGAGGGACAGCAGCTTGCCGACAACGCCCGGGCCGGCGACGAAGAGGCCGTAGCCGAGGAGCTTCGCGCCGATGGTCTCGTTGCGCAGCGGCGGGCCCTCCCAGCTGGGGTCCGCGGTCAGCAGCTCCGGCGAGACCAAGGGTCCCGGGCTCAGTGCGTCGGGGCCACCGTACGGGCGAGGAGCGAGCCGAGGATGGCGAACAGGTCGGTGAGCGCGGCCTGGTCGCCCTCGACGAGCCGCCTTAGGTTCTGTTTCCTGGATCAGGTGCGGAGCCAGATCGTCAGGGCTGCGATGGTGACGGTTCCGAGGTAGACGTAGGCGCGTTTGTCGTAGCGGGTGGCGACTGCCCGGAAGTTCTTGAGGCGGTTGATCGCCCGCTCGACGACATTGCGTTTCTTATACCGGTCCTTGTCGAACCCGGTCGGGCGTCCGCCGGCCGAGCCGCGCCTGCGGCGGTTGGCCCGCTGGTCCTTGGGCTCGGGAATGGTGTGCCGGATCTTGAGTTTCCGCAGATAGCGGCGGTTGCTCCGGGAGCTGTACGCCTTGTCGGCGCTGACGCTGTCGGGCCGGGTTCGGGGCCGCCCCGGCCCAGTGCAGGGCACCAAGATCTTCTCCAGCACCGCCTCGAACTGCGGGCTGTCCCCGCACTGCCCGGCCGTGAGGATCAGCGACAGCGGGCGACACCGGCCGTCAGCGGACAGGTGGATCTTCGTGGTGAAGCCGCCCCGCGAGCGCCCTAAGCACTCGCCTGCCGCACCACCTCCGCCAGGCGGGCAGACAGCCTCCGCAGCACCGGATCGCCCTGGTTTGCCCCGCTGTTGGCCCCCTTTTGGGGAGCAATCGGCGGCGGGGCCACCTTCCTCGCGCCAGCCGCATGCTGGTGGGCACGTGCCGTGGTGGAGTCCACCGACACGTCCCAGTCGATCCTGCCCGCGGAGTTCTCCGCGGCCTGCACCCGCGTCAGCAGCAACTGCCACGTTCCATCGGCCGACCAGCGGCGATGCCGTTTGTAGACCGTCTCCCACGGCCCGAACCGCTCCGGCAGATCCCGCCACGGCACACCGGTCCGCACCCGGAACAACACCCCGTTGATGACCTTCCGGTGCTCGCTCCACCGGCCACCACGCGCCCCGCCACGAGGCAGGAACGGCTCCAGCCGCTCCCACTCCGCAGTCGTCAGATCTCCCCGCCCCACCATGCCGACCAGCCTGAACCCCACAGCATGATCACGTCAGGAGATCCAGGAAACAGAACCTAGCCGCGTGCAGGTTGCGTACGACCTCCAGTGCCTCAGCGCGCACCCGAGCCCGGTGCACCGGGTCGGTGCGCCTCGGCTCCAGCTCGGCCTGGCGCGCGAGTGGCCGCGTACCTCGTCGTGCTCGGTCTCCGGCACCACCCGGCACGCTTCGACGGCGCCGACGGCCTTCACGGTCGTGTACTCGAGGGGGAGGGAGCGGCTCATCATGCGCCGGTCGGCCTGGGCGAGTACGCCGACTCCGGCGGTCGCCATCACCAACGCCGGACTCACCCACGGATACCCGTCCGCGACCTGGCTGTTCACCGTGAGAACAAGGCCGCCAGGAGGCCGAGCCAGGCAAACAGCCAGAGCAGCAGGATGGACAGGACCGAGCAGCGGTAGTCGTCCAGTCGCTGCTCCAAGCGCCCGATCTCGGGGATCTCGCCGTCGGCCGGCGCGTGTGCGCTCAGCGCACCGACCGTGCGGGTGGCACGGACGGTGACCGACTTCGCCACCTCCGCCCGCCGGAAGAGGCGAAAGACCCTCCCCCGTGGCATCCGAAGCCGGGAGGCCCACCGAGGAGCAACGAACCAGAGGGCGACCACGGTGTAGAGACCTGTTGCCCAGATGAGGCTCGTGAAGACTTCTTTCAGCGTGAGCAGATGGTCCCGCCCCGAGCGGCCGCGGTTTCATCCCCCGGCCCCGCCGCCCTGACACGGAACACAGGTCCGGAGAATTCACGTGCCCGCATCGGGGCCGCGGCGAATATACTGGGGTCACCAAGTTGCTCAGGCACGAATGGCCCCCACCGATGGTGGGGGCCATTCGCTTGTCCGCGGACGGACGGACTGGTGGGCGGTCGGACGCCTCGCCCCCGCCCTCAGGCGACCTGCAGCTTCGGCCTGCCAGCCGCGGCCGGCGGGGCCTGGTGGTACGTCGGCAGCTTCAGGTTCGGCAGGTCCCCCGCCTGGATGCGGGTGAGGGCCGCGCGGAACGCCGCCTCCATCGCCTCCGGCGACTCGTACTTCGCCGCCAGCGGGTGGAGCCGGTACGAGTTGCCCGTGCGCTCCTCGCTGCGCGGCCGCAGCACGATGTTCAGGTCGCACAGCGGCGCCATGAGCCCGCTGATGGCCTGCGGGGTGACCCCGTACTCGGCCGCCATGTCCTTCTGCCGGACCGGCAGCGTGCCCCCGAAGTCGCTGCGGGAGACGAGGTACTGGAGGAACTTGACGGCGGACCCTGACAGCGGCAGGGCCCAGATGCGCTCCGCGACGATCGGAGACATGACGTTAGCCATGGGGGGACAGCCTTCCTCGTGAACGGTCGCCTGCGTACGGGCCGTACGGGCCGTGCTTGCTGGAGTTGCCGTACCGGCTGTACGGGCCGTACTGGTCCTGCAGCGCTATCACCCGGTCCTCTTCCTCGTACCAAAGCTCTCGTCGACCCCGAAGTCGAGCTCCAGCTCCTCCTGATGGGCGCCTTCCGGCCCCATCGCGTACGGGAACGCTTCCGGGTCGTGCGCGTGCTTCTCGGCGATGTCGGCGAGCACCTCGTGCTGCGCCGTGCTGTTGCCGTGGAACCACAGCCGCACGTTGATCTGGATCCGGCCGTTGCCGGCCTTCTCCACCCAGTTGTAGCCGCACAGCGCCTGGACGGCACGGTTAACCGTCGAACGAGTGATCATCTTGCCGCCCTTCTGGGCAGCGACCTTGTTCAGTCCATCCGTGATCTCCTGCTGCGTGTACGGGGTGATGCCGGTGCCCGGCACCTGTCCCCCGGCCACGAAGAGGAACACGCACAGCTGGGACTTGGTGATGCTGTTCGCGACGGCGAGCTGCGCCAGCAGCTGCGTGAACCAGTTGCTGGCCAGGCTGTATCCCGCGCCCCCGGCCATGTCGTGGACGGCCTTCGGGTCCGCCGCGTACTCGAAGTGGACTCCCTTGAGCCGACGACGGCCGCTGGGGTCGGTGGCCTCGGCCACCTTCTCTCCGAGCTGCTGACCGAGTACGGCCAGGATGTCGCCGTACTCGGCTTCGTTCCCCTCGGCAGTGGGGACGGGAACAGGCCGGGGCCCGCGCCGACGACGGGCGGGCGGATCAGATGTCAC